>DASSNH010000325.1:0-7108 GCA_035701405.1 Rhodanobacteraceae bacterium | reverse complement strand
GGTGCGCAGCGACAGCGCGTGCACCTCCCCGCCCATGCGATCGCCGAGCGCCGCGTACACCATCCGGTGCCGGGCGAGGGTGGCCTTGCCGGAGAACGCATCCGATACGATGATCGACTGGAAATGGACGTCGTCCGGGCTTGCCACCTCGACGCGGGCGCCGGGGAAGGCTGTTTCCAGCAGGGACTTCAATTGACTGGACTGCATGAATCCCACTCGAACGGGCAACCCGCCTCCAAAACAGGGGAAACGCGGGCAACCCGTCCATCGCCTATACAATGACAGCCCGCGATGGTAGCGGAAATCGCACGGCCCGAATGCAAGACACGCACGTACAGGAGCACTCCCGCATGAACGCGCGCACCGCCGAACCTTCCATGGACGTTGTCCCGGCGCTGGCCCGCACGGCGCTGGTGATGAGCGCGCGCAAGGTGATCCGCATCGAGTCGGGGGCGATCGCCGACCTCGAGCAGCGCATCGACGGCGACTTCAGCAAGGCCTGCCGGCTGATCCTCGCCTGCCAGGGACGCGTGGTGGTGTCCGGCATGGGCAAGTCCGGCCACATCGCGCGCAAGATCGCCGCGACCCTCGCGTCCACTGGTACCCCGTCGTTCTTCGTGCATCCGGGCGAAGCCAGCCACGGCGACATCGGCATGATCACCGCGAACGACGTGGTGCTGCTGCTTTCGAATTCCGGCGAAACCGAGGAAGTCCTCACGATCCTGCCGTTCCTCAAGCGCCAGGGCAATCCGCTGATCGCGATGACCGGCAATGCGCGCTCACGGCTCGCGCGCGACGCCGATGCCCACCTCGACGCCAGCGTTACCAACGAAGCCTGCCCGCTCGGACTGGCCCCGACGGCCAGTACCACCGCGGCGCTGGTGCTGGGCGATGCGCTCGCGATCGCGCTGCTCGAGGCGCGCGGCTTTACCGCCGACGACTTCGCCCATTCGCACCCGGCCGGCGCCCTCGGCCGGCGCCTGCTCAAGATCGCCGACGTCATGCACACGGGCGACGCGATCCCGAGCGTGCCGATCGAAGCCACGATGACCGCGGCGCTGATGGAAATGTCGCGCAAGGGGCTCGGCATGACCGCGGTGGTCGACGGTGACGAAATCCTGCAGGGCGTATTCACCGACGGCGACTTGCGCCGCACCCTCGACGACCACGGCGTGGACCTGCGCACGGCGCCGGTCAGCCAGGCCATGAGCCACCACCCCAAGGTCATCACCGCCGACAAGCTGGCCGCCGAAGCCGCGCAGTTGATGGAGACCCACAAGATCCACGCCTTGTTGGTGGTGGACGCGGAGCAGCACGTGGTCGGGGCGCTGAACATCCACGACCTGTTGCGCGCGCGGGTGGTTTGAATTCGGGATTCGGGAAGCATACGAGTTGTTACCCCCTTCAGGACGAAGGGGGACGCCGCGAAGCGGCGGGGGGATGTGCCGGCGGCAAAAGGCCATCCCCCTCTTGCGCTTCGCGCGCGTTCACTTCGTTCCGCCCTTCGCGAGCGAAGGGGGAAGAAAGCACCCTTGACGCGCCTGCCCACAGATGATCGAACCGGCCGACATTGACCCCGACTTGTTGAAGCGCGCCGCCAAGGTCCGGCTGGTCGCGTTCGACGTCGACGGCACACTCACCGACGGGCGGCTGCTGCTGGCCGAGGACGGCCGCGAGCTCAAGGCCTTCCACGTGCACGATGGCCTCGGCATCAAGCGGCTGCGCGAGCACGGTATCGAAGTGGCGATCATCAGCACCCGGATCAGCCGAGCCGTGGACCTGCGCGCGGATGAGCTGGGGATCGACCACGTCTACCAGGGCAAGGCCGACAAGCTCGCCTGCCTGAAGGAAATCCTCGCCGCGCTGGACGTTGCCCAGGACTGCGCGGCCTTCGTGGGCGACGATGTGTCGGACCTGCCGCCGATGCGCGCCTGCGGCCTCGCGGTGGCCGTTGCCGACGCGCGCCCGGAAGTTGCGCGCGAAGCGCACTGGCAGACGCGTGCCGAAGGCGGCATGGGTGCCGCCCGCGACGTGTGCGACCTGATCCTCGCGGCTCGGACGCAGGCGCAAGCCGGGGCATGAAGGATCGCCGCACCCTCACGTGGCTGATCGCGCTCGCGATCGCCGCCGCGGTCACGCAGCTCCTGGTCTGGTGGCTGCGGCCGCCGCCGAAGCCCGTCGCGATGGTGGGGCCGCCGCGATCCAGTTACCAGCTGGACCACTTCACCCTGCGCGTCTTCGGCGACGAGGGGAAGCTGTCGTTCACCATGACCGCGCCGCATCTCGCGCGTCGTGAAGGCAACGATTCCCTGTATATCAACGCGCCCGAATATTCCTTCGTCGCCAGCGATGGCTCGGACTGGCATGGCACCTCGCAATACGCGTGGATCAGTTCGGACAATGACCTCGTGAAGCTGATCGGCAAGGTGGACCTGCACCGCCCGGCCACGCCGAAGGTTCCGAAGGCGGAAATCCACACAGCCGACGCGACCGTCTGGACCAACGAAAAGCGCATGGCCAGCGCCGCGCCCAGCGTAATTCAGGAGCCGGGCTCTATACTGCGCGGCGTCGGAATGAAGGCCGACTTCGACACCCGCAGCCTGGAGTTGCTCTCCGATGTCCATGCCACGCTTTCGCCACGTTCGCACGCGCATTGACCTGCTGATCCTGCTCGCCGCGGCGCTGGGCGCGGCCGGCGTCGCGCACGCGAAGCAGTCGGACAAGGACCAGCCACTCAACTTGAACGCCGTGCGCCTGGTGGGTAGCCAGCAGAACGGCAAGCTGGTGGTGAGCGGCAACGTCACGATGGACCAGGGAACCTTCCACGCCGACGGCGACCAGGCCACCGGATACAGCGACCCCGCCGACACCAGCCAATGGCAACGCGTGGTGCTGACCGGACGCCCCGCGCACTTTCGCCAGACGCAGGACAACGGCACGCTGGTACACGGCCAAGCCGGCACCATCGACTACAAGGTTTCCGAAAACAAGGTGATCCTGATCGGCGACGCGACCGTCACGCAGGAAGGGCGCGGCACTTTCCACGGCGCCAAGCTCACCTACGACACCGACACCGGCGCGATCGAAGGCAACGCCGAGGCGGGAAGCCGCGTGCACATCACGCTGCAGCCACGCAAGCCTGCGCCGGCGGCCGGCAAGCCGGCATCATCCGGTACGGCCGCCCCGGCCACAACTTCGATTCCTGCCGCGACGGTTGCCCCGACCGCGACTTCGGGTGCAGCCGCGGCACCCGCGCCCGCCGGCACATCCATCGCGCCGCAGCCTTCGTCAACGGCGGCAATGCCGCCTTCCGCCTCGTCCGCCGGAACCCACTGATCCATGCTGACCGCGCAGGGGCTGCAAAAAAGCTTTCGCTCCCGGCAGGTTGTGCAGGATTTCGGGTTCGAGATCAAGCAGGGCGAGGTCGTCGGCCTGCTCGGGCCCAACGGCGCCGGCAAGACCACCTGCTTCTACATGGTGGTCGGGCTGATCGAGCCCGATGGCGGGCGCATCACGCTGGATGGCGAGGACATCACCGGGCTACCGATGCACCAGCGCGCGCGCAAGGGCATCGGCTACCTGCCCCAGGAAGCTTCGGTGTTCCGCCGGTTGTCGGTCGCCGACAACGTGCTGGCGGTGCTCGAGCTGCGCACGGACCTGGCGGCCGCGCAGCGTCGCGGCGAATTGGAAGGACTGCTGGACGAATTGAAGATCGGTCATATTGCCGGCCAGAAAGGCATCAGCCTGTCCGGCGGCGAGCGGCGGCGTGTCGAGATCGCGCGCGCGCTGGCAGCCAATCCGCGCTTCATGCTGCTCGACGAACCGTTCGCGGGCGTCGACCCGATCTCGGTGGGCGAAATCCAGCGGATCGTGCGGCACCTGCGCGACCGCGGCATCGGCGTGCTGATCACCGACCACAACGTCCGCGAAGCGCTCGGCATCTGCGAGCACGCCTACATCCTCAACGAAGGCAAGGTGCTCGCGCGCGGAACGCCCGCGGAAATCCTCGCCCACAAGCAGGTGCGCGAGGTCTACCTCGGCCACGAATTCAGGATGTGACCACTGTCGCGAACCAGCTTTGAAGCGCGGCACAAGTCCGCCTCGTACGAAGCGGCTGTTGTGATCCGCCCCCGTAGGAAGCGGCTGTTGTGAAAAGTCAGGCCAAGGATGGCCGTTCTGGTCTCCACCGGCAGTGGCGCGTTCTGATTGCGGCGACCTTGATCGAGGCCGCGATCACGGATGATCGCAAAACAAACAGTCGCAGGGTGTCGAGCGAGACCGCGATCACGGACGATCGCACAAATAATGCATAAAACGTGCCCTTGCACTACCCTTGCGGCCTCCCACGGTATACGATGCCGGCGGCCATCCACGAACGCCACCATGAAACCCGGTCTCCAGCTTCGCCAATCGCAGACGCTGTCGCTGACACCGCAACTCCAGCAGGCGATAAGGCTTTTGCAGTTGTCGCAGCTCGAATTGCAGGCCGAATTGCGCGAACTCGCGGAAGCCAACCCGCTGCTCGAACTGGACGGAATGGACGGCGCGCCGGATGGCGACGCCGGCGAGCGCACCGACTCCGCGTCCACGGAGGGCGGTTCCGACGGCGAGGCTCCCGTCGAAGGTGGCAACGACGCCGATTACTTTGACGAACATTCGCCGCAGGCATCCGACTGGACCCCGGGCAGCCGCGGCTTCGACGACGATGACTCGGCCGAACAGCAGGATGCCGCGCCCGAAGGCCTGTCCGAGCACCTCCTGTGGCAAGCCAACCTCAGCGGCTTTTCGGCGCGCGAGCAGGCCATCGCCACCGCCATCATCGACGCGCTCGACGAGGACGGTTACCTCCGCGAGGGCATCGAACCCGTGCTGGCAGCCCTGCACGCGTTGCAGCCGGCGGCCGACAAGGACGAAGTCGAAGCGACGCGCCGGCACGTGCAACGCTTCGATCCGACCGGCGTCGCGAGCCTCGACCTGGCCGACTGCCTCGCTGTGCAACTGGAGCAACTGGATCCTGCGACCGAAGGCCGCGAACTCGCGCGGGAAATCGTCGCCGGCGAACTAGAGCTCCTCGCCCGCCGCGACTTCGCCAAGCTGGCACGCCGGCTCAACGTCTCCGAGGACGACGTCATCGGTGCCGCCACCCTGATCCGCGCGCTAAATCCGCGCCCGGGATCGGCGTTCGACCCGACCCCAGCCGAGTACGTAGCGCCGGACGCCTACGCGGTCAAGACCGGCGGACGCTGGCGGGTGTCACTGTCACCCGATTGCCAGCCCCGGCTCGCGATCAACCAGCACTACTGCAGCCTGATCGCGCGCGCGCAACGCAGCGACGCGACCTGGATGCGCGGGCAACTGCAGGAGGCCCGCTGGCTGATCAAGAGCCTCGAGGCGCGCGCCGACACGCTGTTCAAGGTCGCTTCGGCGATCGTGCGCACCCAGAGCGCATTCCTCGACTTCGGCCCCGAGGCCATGAAGCCGCTGGTGATGCGCGAACTGGCCGAAGAACTCGGCATGCACGAATCCACGATCTCGCGCGTCACAACCCGCAAGTACCTGCACACGCCGCGCGGCACCTTCGAGTTCAAGCACTTCTTTTCCTCGAGCGTCGCCACCGAGGACGGCGGCAGCGCATCGGCCACCGCGATCCAGGCGATGATCCGCAAGCTCGTCGATGAAGAAGATTCGCGCAAGCCGTTGTCGGACCAGACCCTGACCGCCGAGCTGAACCAGCGCGGCATCCGGGTCGCGCGCCGCACGGTGGCCAAGTACCGCGAGCAGATGCGCATCCCGAGTTCCGGCGAACGGCTCCGCGCGCAATAGCGCCTTCCTGCAACGCGCCGAGCGAGCCGCGTCACCCCACGCGCGCGGGAAACGAAAGGTTCACACCGCATCCACCATGCTGGATGCAACTTTCCGCCACCCCCGACGATCCAAGGAGAACAGCCAGGAAAATTCACTACCCGCGCTCGAAGCGCGGGCCCGGGGAGAGCCCGGGATCCCGCTACCACGTGATGCAAAGGAGCAAGCCATGCAAGTCCAGGTCAGTGGCCACCAGATCGAGATCACCCCGGCATTGCGCGACTATGTCGATGCCCGCCGCGAGCGGCTCACGCGACGATTCGATCACCTGACTTCGCTCAACGTGGTGCTGGAAGTGGAGAAGGGCCGCCAGGCGCACCGCGCCGAAGGCACGCTGGCCGCATCCGGGGCGGTGCTCCACGCCGATGCCGTGGACGGCGACATGTATGCTGCGATCGACGCGCTGTTCGACAAGCTCGATGCGCAGGCGCGCAAGTACAAGGACAAGCTGCGCACGCACGGGCGCGACGATATCCGCGATCTGGCGTAGGGCGGGTCAAGGCGCGCGCCACCGGATCCGCCGCTGCCGCGGCTTGATCCAGCCTGCGCGTTCCGGAGGCCTCTTGCGGAGCGGCTTTTGTGAAAAGTCAGGCCGTGGATGGCCGTTCTGGTCCGCAGGCTGCGAAGGTCAAAACTGCACGGGCATCTGCCGACGCCGCGATCACGGACGATCGCATAAAAAACTCTGGCAGAATGTCGGCCATCCGTCGCCGCGACGGGTGGGGAATGCAGTGAACCGAGTCAGCGCGCGCGATCTTTTCGAAGACATCAAGGAACGCATGGCCCTCCGCTGGGTGGCGGGCCGGGGCGGCGCCCAGCGCGCACTGCAGTCCGGCGGCGACGGCCAGCGACGCCCCTCGGAAATCGGCTACCTCAACATCATCTATCCCAACAAGCTGCAGATCGTCGGCAGCGAGGAACTGAACTACCTGGACGGGCTGGACTCCCGTCAGCGCTGGGAAACGGTCCAGAAGATCTTTGCCCAGCAGCCGGTCGCACTGATCGTCACCAAGGACCAGGCGATCCCGGCGGACCTGCGCGATGCCGCCGATGAAACCGGTACCCCGCTATGGGTCAGCGCACGCCGCGGCCATGACGTGCTCACCTTCCTGCAATACAAGCTGGCGCGCGCGCTGGCCCCGCAAATCACCCTGCACGGCGTGTTCATGGAAGTGCATTCGATCGGCGTGCTGATCACCGGCACGCCGGGCAGCGGCAAGAGCGAACTGGCGCTGGAATTGATCAC
>DASSNH010000324.1:0-10319 GCA_035701405.1 Rhodanobacteraceae bacterium | reverse complement strand
TGGTCGCGGACGGCTGGAAGCCGCTGTGGGTCACCGACTTCCCGATGTTCGAATACGACGGCGAACGGGCGCGCCACGTCGCGCTCCACCACCCGTTCACCGCGCCCAAGGTCGATGACATCGAGGCGCTCAAAGCCGATCCCGCGCGCGCGGTCAGCCGCGGCTACGACATGGTGCTGAACGGCGCCGAGGTCGGCGGCGGGTCCATTCGCATCCACCGCCCCGAGATGCAGAGCGCGGTCTTCGATCTCCTGGGCATCGACGAGCGCGAAGCCCGCGCCAAGTTCGGATTCCTGCTGGACGCGCTGAAGTTCGGCGCGCCGCCGCACGGCGGCATCGCCTTCGGGATCGACCGCCTGGCGATGCTGGTCGGCGGCACCGAGGCGATCCGCGACGTCATCGCATTCCCCAAGACAACCAGCGCCCAGGACCTGATGACCGACGCGCCCAGCACCATCGACGAAAAACAGCTCGCCGAGCTGCACGTGCAGGTGCGGGAAACAGGAAGCAGGGACTAGAGAGCCGCGAGAACCGCGCGCAATCACTCCCGCCTCCGCAGGAAGGGGGTCGGCGACCAGCGCCGGGGGTACTTTTTTCTGGATTCCCCGTATTCCGCTGCGCTCCATCCGGCCTACGGAAGTGCTTTTTGCCCCCTTGAGTCAAGGGGCGACCGAACCGCAGAGCGGTTCGGTGGGGGTTGTGGAGGAAGGCGATCCATGGGGCTTGGCGCGGAAGCGTAGCGGGGCCGTAAGTGTTTCCCTAGACTTTCAACTTTTCAGTATCAAGAGTACGCCCCATGGGTAGAGGTCCTTCCATCGCCGGCCGCAAGAACGCGCAGGATGCCAAGCGCGGCCAGGTGTTCACCAAGCTGGTGCGCGAAATCATGGTCGCCGCGCGCGCCGGTGGCGGCGACGTCAACGGCAATGCGCAGTTGCGCACCGCAGTGGACAAGGCCATCGCGGCCTCGATGCCCAAGGACAACATCGAGCGCGCGATCAAGAAGGCCACCGGTGAATTGGAGGGCGTCACCTACGAGGAGCTGCATTTCGAAGGCTACGCCCCGGGCGGCGTCGCGGTATTGGTCGAATGCCTGACCGACAACCGCCAGCGCACTATTTCGGACGTGCGCCACGCGTTCACCAAGTTCGGCGGCAACCTCGGCACCGACGGGTCGGTCGCGTACCTGTTCCGCAAGATCGGCGTGTTGTCCTACGCCGGCGGGGCGGACGAGGAGAAACTCACCGACGCCGCGATCATGGCCGGCGCCGAAGACATCAAGGTGTGGCCCGAGGACGGCCAGATCGACGTGACCACCGCGCCGGAGTCCTTCGAAGCGGTCCGCGAGTCGATGGAAAAGGCTGGGCTCAAGCCCGACCACGCCGAGGTGACCATGCGCGCGGAAGTCGACGTGCCGGTGGCGGACGACCAGGTCGAGGCGGTGCAGGGCCTGCTGGCGCGGCTGGAAGAACTCGACGATGTCCAGGCCGTGCATTCCAACGCGGATTTGCCGCAATGAAGCGGGGAACAGGGAACAGGGAACAGGGTGCAGGGAACTGCAAGTCCGGCCGGTGTATCGGTATGTTTCGTGCGGCCGCTCCTGATTGAGCCGCTCGAGAGGAACAGCCGTGCCCGCATCCGTTCCCCGTTCCCCGTTCCCTGTTCCCCACTCGGTGCGCATCCTCGGCATCGATCCCGGCAGCCAGCGCACCGGCGTCGGTATCATCGAGGCGGATGCCACGGGCAGGCTGCGCTGCGTCGTGTACGCGACGTTGCGGGTGGCGGGTGAGGAGACCTTTCCGTTGCGCCTGAAGCGGATCTACGACGAGCTCGGCGCGATCATCGACGCCGAGGCGCCCGTGGAGGCGGCGGTGGAACGCGTGTTCATGGCCAAGAATGCGGATTCCGCCTTGAAGCTTGGGCAGGCGCGCGGCGCCGCGATCTGCGCCGCGGTCGGGCGCGGCCTCGTCATCCACGAATATGCGCCGAACGCGATCAAGCAGGCGGTGGTCGGCAAGGGCCACGCCGGCAAGGAGCAGGTGCAGCACATGGTCGGGATTCTTTTGAACATGCGCGGGCCGCTGCAGGCCGACGCCGCCGATGCACTGGCGATCGCGATCACCCACGCGCACCTGCGTGCCAGCGAAGCGCGCACCGGCATCGCGGCGGCGGCTTGGGGACGACGCCGATGAATCCCACTAGGTTCTGGTCCCCGGTCCCCGGTCCCCGGTCCCCGGCTGTGGGAGTTGGTCCATGATCGGCCGCCTGCGCGGGACGCTGATCGCCAAACGCCCGCCATGGGTGCTGGTGGAAGTCGGCGGCGTCGGGTATGAAATGGAAGTGCCGATGTCGACGTTGTACGACCTGCCGGACGTCGGGAGTGAAGTGGTGCTGCTGACCCATTACGCCCACAAGGAGGACACGGTCGCGCTTTACGGTTTCCTGCGCGAAGACGAGCGGATCCTGTTCCGCGACCTGCAGAAGGTGTCCGGCATCGGCGCGCGAATCTCGCTGGCGGTGCTCTCGGGGGTTTCGACGAACGAATTCGCGCGGCTGGTGCAGGCGGGTGACGTCGGCGCCCTGACCCGCGTGCCGGGCATCGGCAAGAAGACGGCCGAACGCATCGTGGTCGAGCTGCGCGACCGCGTCGCCGGCGCGCTCACCGCGGTATCGCCGGAAAGCGCGCCGCACCCGCGCGACGCCCGGGGGGAAGCGGAAGCCGCGCTGCAGCAACTCGGCTACAAGCCCGCCGAAGCCGCGCGCCTGGCGGCGAACGCCGCTGCCGAAGGCGGCGACGCCGAAACCATCATCCGCAAGGCGCTGAAGGCGGCATTGGGCCGATGACCGACCAGGACGCCGCCGCCGCGCCGAGCAACGACGCCGGGAAGAAGTCCCTGCGCGTGATGGTGGTGGGCGCGATCGGCATCGTGTTCGGCGACCTCGGGACCAGTCCGCTGTACACGATGAGCGAGGCGTTCGGCTACGAGCACGGGATGCCGGTCACCACGTTCAACGTGCTCGGCGTGCTGTCGCTGGTGCTGTGGACGCTGCTGATCGTGGTGGCGTTGAAATACGTCACCTTCATCATGCGCGCCGACAACAAGGGCGAGGGCGGCATCATGGCGATGATGGCGCTGGCGCAGCGCGCCACGCGCCAGTATCCCCGCACCCGCAAGCTGGTCGTGCTGGCCGCGGTACTCGGGGCGGCGCTGTTCTTCGGCGATGGCGTGATCACCCCGTCGATCACGGTGCTGTCGGCGGTCGAGGGCCTCGAGGTGGCGGCGCCGGCGCTTTCGCACTGGGTGGTGTGGATCGCCGTGATCGTGCTGGTGGCGGTGTTCCTGGTCCAGAAGCGCGGTACCGGCAAGGTCGGGCTCGTGTTCGGGCCGGTAATGTGCATCTGGTTCGTGGCGCTGGGGCTGATCGGCCTCTACAACATCTGGCAACACCCGCTGGTGCTGCGCGCGATCAGTCCGTCATACGGCGTGAATTTCTTCATGCACCACGGCGCCGGCGGCTTCCTGGTGCTGGGCGCGGTGGTGCTGTGCGTGACCGGTGCCGAGGCGCTGTACGCCGACATGGGCCACTTCGGGCGCAAGCCCATCAGGCTCGCGTGGTACGGATTCGTGATGCCGGGCCTGATGCTGAACTACTTCGGGCAGGGCGCATTGCTGGTCCACAATCCGGCGGCCGCCAGCAATCCGTTCTACCTCGCGGTGCCCGAGTGGGGGCTATATCCGATGATCGCGCTGGCGACGGCCGCCGCCGTGATCGCCTCGCAAGCGGTGATCGCCGGGTCGTTCTCGATCATGCGCCAGGCGGTGCAGCTCGGTTTCCTGCCGCGCATGCCGATCGTGCACACCTCCAACGAAGAAGTCGGGCAGATCTACCTGCCTTGGGTCAACCGGTTGCTGATGGTCCTGGTGGTGCTGGTGGTACTCGGCTTCGGTTCATCCCAGGCGCTGGCCGGCGCCTACGGCATCGCGGTGACCGGCACCATGGCCATCGACACGGTGCTGTTCGTGATCGTCGCCTGGCGGATGTGGAAGTGGCATCCCTTGCTGGTCCTCGCGGTTCTCGTGTTCTTCCTCACCATCGACCTGTCTTTCTTCGGCGCCAATACGCTCAAGATCCAGGACGGCGGCTGGTTCCCGCTGGTGCTGGGACTCGCGGTGTTCGCCATCCTGACCACCTGGCGGCGCGGCCGCGAACTGGTGCTGCGCCAGTTGAAGCACAGCGGCCTCGCGCTGGCGCCGTTCATCGCCAATCTCGCCGAGCACCCACCGACCCGGGTGGAGGGAACCGCGATCTTCCTGGTCAGCGACCCGGACGCGGTGCCGCACGCTCTGCTGCACAACCTCAAGCACAACAAGGTGCTGCACACGTGCAACGTGATCCTCAACGTGGAGACGCTGGAAACGCCCTATGCCGACCCGGACGAAAGGATCGAGCTGACGGACCTCGGGCATGATTTCCAGAAACTGACCTTGCGCTTCGGTTTCGCCGATGATCCGGACGTGCCCGCCGCGCTGCACCAGTGCGCCAGGCGCGGGCTCGACATCAAGATGATGGACACCACGTTCTTCCTCTCGCGCGAGACGATCGTCGCCGCCGACCGCGCCGGCATGGCGCTGTGGCGGGACAAGCTGTTCGCGTTCATGGCCCGCAACGCGCTGCCCGCGACCGCGTTCTTCAGCATCCCCGGCAACCGCCTTATCGAGCTCGGGGCCCAGGTGGAGATCTGATTCGCCCCCGCAACGCCCGGCGAAGACGGATCCCCGTTCGGCGAGCCGCCCGGCAAACCTGGCGTGACATTCGGCGACTGCAGGCGCACCATGCCGGGAAGCGCTTCAGCGTTTGACGGCATCGACAAGGAGGTGTGACATGCCCGAAAAGAAGACGATCGAGCGGGCGAAGAAGGACAAGCGCGAGGGCAAGTCCGCCAGCACCCAGGCTGGCGAGTTCGTGCGCGAGGAGTTCGAGCACATACGCGAAGGCAAGCACGGCGCCCGCTCGCCCGAGCAGGCGATCGCGATCGGCCTGTCCGAGGCTCGGCGCGCGGGCGTGGATTTGCCGCCTCCGAAGAAGGGCAAGGCTTCGGAGAAGACGATCAAGCAGGCCGAGCGTGACCGCAAGGCAGCCAACAAGGGTACATCGCGCAAGGTTTCGGCCAAGCGCTCGCGTGCGACCAGGAAGGCGCTGAAACGCGAAGGCCATTCCGCCGCATCGAAGAAGGCTGTCGCCAGGCACGCACGCAAGGCCGCGCGCAAGCGCAGCGCCGGCGAACGCTCGGCAGCCGCGAAGAAGGCCGCGCGCACCAAAGGTGCCAGCGAACGTTCGGCCGCCGCGAAGAAGGCGGCCCGCACGCGGGCGAATCGCAGCCGCTGAGTGGTGGCGGAGCACTGCCGCTGCGGCGACCGTCGCCGTGCGCGTTCCGGCATAATTGCCGCATGAGTGAATCGCGCGTCGTCGACGCCGCCGAAACCCGCGACGAGGAAGTGCTGGACGCCAGCATCCGCCCGCGCACGCTTGCCGAGTACGTGGGCCAGGCGACGTTGCGCGAGCAGTTGTCGCTTTCGATCGAGGCCGCGAAAAAGCGCGGCGATGCGTTGGACCACGTGCTGGTGTTCGGGCCGCCGGGCCTCGGCAAGACCACGATCTCCCACGTGATCGCCAACGAGCTCGGCGTCAACCTGCGCAGCACCTCGGGCCCGGTGCTGGAACGTGCGGGCGACCTCGCCGCGCTGCTGACCAACCTGCAACCGCGCGACGTGCTGTTCATCGACGAGATCCACCGCCTGTCGCCGGTAGTCGAGGAGGTGCTGTACCCGGCGCTCGAGGATTTCCAGATCGACATCATGCTGGGCGAGGGGCCGGCCGCGCGTTCGATCAAGCTGGACCTGCCGCCTTTCACGCTGGTGGGCGCGACGACCCGCGCGGGCATGCTCACCAGCCCCTTGCGCGACCGCTTCGGCATCGTGCACCGGCTGGAGTTCTATACCGTGCCAGAGCTGGCCGCGATCGTGCGGCGCGCAGCGCGGATCCTCGAGATCGCCTGCGACGAGGAAGGTGCGGACGAGATCGCGCGGCGAGCGCGCGGCACGCCCCGCGTCGCCAACCGGTTGCTGCGACGCGTGCGCGATTACGCGGAGGTGCGCGCGGGCGGGCGGATCACCCGCGAGGCCGCGTCTGCTGCGCTGGACATGCTGAGGGTCGACGGCGGTGGCTTCGACGAGCTCGACCGCCGCCTGCTGCGGCTGGTCCTGGAGCAGTTCGAAGGCGGCCCGGTCGGCGTGGAGTCGCTCGCGGCGGCGCTGGCCGAGGACCGCGACACCATCGAGGATGTCCTCGAGCCCTACCTGATCCAGCAGGGCCTGCTCGCGCGCACCGCGCGCGGTCGCATCGCGACTGCCAAGGCCTGGCGGCATTTCGGGCTGAAGCCGCCGCGCGGCAGCGCGCCGGCGATGAACCTGTTCGATACACAGGGGTCGGAGTGATGTTTCCAGGCTCGTCGGAGTCGCTCGCACGAATTTTCGGGAAACATCACTCCGACCCTGGTTTCGCCGCCCAGCCGGCATTCAGTTGGCGGATAAGGGTCTATTGGGAAGATACCGATGCAGGTGGCGTGGTGTACCACGCCGGATACCTGCGTTTCCTGGAACGCGCGCGCAGCGAATGGATGCGTTCCGCCGGACTCGGGCAGGAAGCCCTTCGGGATGCGCACGGCATTGCGTTCGTGGTGCGCGACCTCGGCATCGCCTATGACAAGCCGGCCCGACTCGATGACGAAGTGGATGCGACGGTGCACGTGGAGCGCGTGCGTTCCGCCAGCATCGACTTCGCGCAAAGCGTGCTGCGCGTGGCCGACGGCGTTACGCTGGCGCGCGCGCAGGTGCGCGTCGCCTGCATCGACGCATCGACTTTCACGCCCGTCAGGATTCCCGCGGGCATCATGGTCTTGATCCAATCAGCCTGCTCCAACAAGGATTGACAAACGCATGAACGGTTCCATCAACATCTTCGATCTGGTCATCCACGCCAGTTGGCCGGTCAAGCTGGTGTTGCTGATCCTGTTGATCTTCTCGGTCACCTCGTGGGTGATCATCTTCCGAAAGAAGGCGATGCTCGACGCGTCCACCCGCGACGCCGACGGCTTCGAAGAGCGCTTCTGGTCGGGCGTCGACCTCGCCGCCCTGTTCCGAGAGGTCAGCAACCGCGCCGGCGAGGCCGGTGGCCTGGCGGCGGTGTTCGAGTCGGGATTCCGGGAGTTCGTGCGCCAGCGCCAGCGCGGCGGCGAGGACCGGCGCGCGGTGCTGGAAAGCTCCGAGCGTGCGATGCGCGTCGCCGGCACCCGCGAAGTCGAGAAGCTCGAACGCAATCTCGAGTACCTCGCCAACGTCGGCTCCATCAGCACGTATGTCGGCCTGTTCGGCACCGTGTGGGGCATCATGATCGCGTTCCAGGGCCTGGGTTCCCTGAAGCAGGCCACGATCGCCACGGTCGCGCCGGGCATTTCCGAGGCGCTGGTCGCGACCGCGATGGGCCTGTTCGCCGCGATCCCCGCGGTGTGGGCCTACAACCGCTATTCGACCCGGCTGGAGCGGATCACCCTCCGCTACGAAACCTTCCAGGAGGAGTTCTCGTCGGTGCTGCATCGGCAGATGCAGAGCGATGCGCCCGCGGCGCCGGGGCGCGCGGAAGCGCAGTTGCGCTGAGCGAGGGACCAGCCCATGGCAATGCAACATCGAGGCCGCCGCCGTCGCAGGATGGCGGAAATCAACATCGTTCCGTACATCGACGTCATGCTGGTGCTGCTGATCATCTTCATGGTGACCGCGCCGATGCTGAACCTGGGCGCCGACATCCAGTTGCCGCAGTCGGCCGCCAAGGCCCTGCAGGACGAAAAGAAGCCTGTGCTGGTGACGGTCGACGAGCAGGGCCAGGTGTTCCTCACCCTCGGCAGCAACGCGCGCGAGCAGGTCGATGACGACACCCTCGTCAAGAAGGTTTCGGCGTTCGTGAAAGAAGATCCGAAGGTGTCCGTGCTGCTCGGCGGCGACAAGCGCGTCGACTACGGACGGGTCAACCAGGTGCTCGGCCTGCTCCAGCAGGCCGGCGTTGCCAAGGTCGGGCTGATGAGCCAACCGACGACCGCAGTGGTTCCCGCGGACCATGGAAAGCGCTGACGCCACCCCACGCGCGGTCGTTTACTCCGTGCTGCTGCACCTCGGGATCGTCGGCTTCCTGGCCCTGGCGATGCTCAACTGCACCAGTTGGGAAAACGTCGCCGACTTCCTGCGCCTGCCGGAGGCCATGCGGCCTGTGACCTGCACGCGCGTGGTGCGCCTGGAGGGACCGGTGATCGAGGCGACCCTGGTGGGACCGGCCGCCGCACCGCCGCCGCCCGCCGCCAGGCACGCGCAGAAGGCGTCCCCGGAGCACGAGCAAAAGGCCCAGCCCAAGCCGAAGCCACCACCTCCCGCTCCGGTGCGGGTGTTGCCGAAGCCGGTGCCGCAGCCGCAACTGAAGGACCAGGAAAAGGTCGCGCAGGTCGCCGAGGAACAGGCCGAAAAAGAGAGGCAGGCCCAGGAAGAGCAGCACAGGCAGCGGATGGCCGAACTCACCCGGCAGAAGGAGGCCGAGCGGATCCTGAAAGAGCTCGCCAAGGCCAAGGCCGAGAGCGAGGCCCAGCAGCGCCGGGTCAACCTGGAAAAGCAGAAGGCCCAGCAACTGGCGGACCTGCACAAGGCGCAGGAAAGCGAGAATGCCGAAAACCTGCCGCCCGCCAAGCAGGCCGTGACGGGGCAGGCGGGCACCGACAAGGCCGCCTACGTGGCGGCCTTGCAGAATGCCATCACGCAGAACTGGTTGCGTCCGGACAACATCCCGCCGGGCGTGGTGTGTCCGGTGAAAATCACGCAGATACCGGGGGGTCAGGTTATTTCTGCCAAAGTACAGCCCGGCTGTCCCTTCAACGACGTGGCCAAAGCCTCGGTGGAGAATGCGGTGCTGCGTTCTTCGCCGCTGCCCTACAAGGGATTTGAAAAGGAATTCAAACGCGACATCATCTTCGAGTTCAAAGTGACTTCGCCAGAATAAGGAAGCGTCCAACCATGCGAACTGCCAAAATCCTGCTCGCCATGGGCCTCACGCTGTTCGCCGCGCTGTTCGCGGTGCAGGCCGCGGCGCAAGGCCTGACCGTCCAGATCGTCAACGGCGTACCTTCGGCAATCCCGGTCACGGTGGTGCCGTTCGGCCAGCAGGGTTCCGGGCCGGCTTCACCGGTCGACATCGCCCAGGTCGTGGGCATGGATCTGAACCGCTGCGGCAAGTTCCGCACGCTGCCCACCGGGGAAATCGTCGAGTCGCCGACCACCGGCTCGCAGATCAAGTTCGCGACCTGGCAGCAGTTGAAGCAGGACTACATCGTGGTCGGCCGCACCGCTTATGACGGTAGCGTCCTGAAAGCCGAGTTCGAGCTCTGGGACGTCAACAAGCAGCAGCAGCTCCTCGGGCTGTCGATCACGGGGCAGGGCAGCGACCTTCGCCGGGTCGCGCACCAGATCGCCGACCAGATTTACCAGAAGATCATCGGCGTGCGCGGCGCGTTCGACACCCGGATCGCCTACGTGACCATGGTGGGCCTCGGCCAGAACGCGCAGTACACGCTGGTGGTCGCCGATTCGGACGGCTACAACCCCCAGACCGTGGTGCGTTCGCACGAAGCCCTGTTGTCGCCGGCATGGTCGCCCGACGGGCGGGAGATCGCCTACGTGTCCTTCGAGAGCGGCGATTCGGCGATCTACATCCAGAACATCGCGACCGGCGCGCGGCGGGTGGTTTCCGCCCGCCCCGGCATCAACGGCGCCCCGCGGTTTTCGCCGGACGGCCAGCGGCTGGCGGTGAGCCTGTCGTTCCAGGGCAATCCGGAAATCTACACCCTCGACCTCGGCACCGGCGCGCTCACCCGGCTGACCCACAACCTCGCGATCGATACCGAGCCTTCGTGGATGCCCGATGGCCAGAACATAGTCTTCACCTCCGATCGTTCCGGCAAGCCGCAGCTCTACCAGATTCCTGCTGACGGCGGCACGCCCCAGCGCGTCACTTTCCAGGGACAGTGGAACGGCGACGTGTCGGTCAGCTACGACGGAAAGAAGCTCGCCATGGTGCAGGGCAGTGGAAACGTGTATCGTATTGCAGTGATGGACCGCGACCTCGGCGGCCAGGAGACGTTCGTTTCCCCGGGTAATCTCGACGAATCACCAAGCTGGGCGCCCAACGCCAGCATGCTGCTGTATGCAGCCACCGAGGGACCACGC
>DASSNH010000323.1:0-7044 GCA_035701405.1 Rhodanobacteraceae bacterium | reverse complement strand
CCGACGCCGATCAGGACCACGGATGCGATCACCAGCCCGAGGCGCAGCCTGCTCCGGAACGTCGCAACCAGCGCCTCGGCCAGCACCAGCAGGCCCAGGGTGCCGGCGAGGAACCGGTGGCTCTGCTCGCGCCAGGCCTTGTGCGTTTCCACGGGCCGATGGGGGAAAGCCTGGTCGGCCCTGGCCACCGCGGCCGGCTTGACCGGCCAGGTGACGCGGCCGTAGCAGGTCGGCCAGTCCGGGCAGGACAGCCCGGCGTTCGACAGCCGCACGAACGATCCGAACACGATCACGCAGAACGCGAACACGCATGCGACCCAGGCCAGGGTACGAAGCGGCAGCGACATCGTCGCCATCAGTGCACCACCTTCTTGAGATCCTGGCGCAGGCCCTCGGCATCGAAATTCGCCGGATAGCGCGTGAGCGCCTTGCCCTCCGGCGTCACCAGCACCGCGCTGACCGTATCGCGCGTGGTTGCGCGAAGATCATCCAGCAGGTGCGAAGGCGTGGTCGCGACCATCCACACCCCGCCGAAGCCCTGCGCCGCCGCGCCCTCCGGCGGCGCGCCGAGGTACAGCAGGCGCAGCTTGCCGGCGTGCTGCCCGAGCGCGATCCGCGCGCGGTGCACCAGGTCGAGCTTGCGCAGGCACTGATCGCCGCAACGCGGGCCCGGGAGCGCGACCAGCGTCCATTCCGCGTCGTTGTTGCTCCATGCGAACGAACGGCCGTCGGCCCGCTGCACCGGCATGGGGGAGAGGTCGCGCTCGGGCTGGATTGCCCGTCCGTAGCTGCGGCCGTTCGGCACCCACCCGCCCATCGTCAGCACCAGCGCCACGATCACGGGCGCCACGAAGACCGCTGCGATCAGCCCTGCCTGCAGGCGTCGCCGGTTACGCAGATCCATCGGACTCTATTCCTCTTCGGTGACGGCTTCACCGCGCCTGGGGCGATGCAGCACGAAAAACATCACGATCGCGGCGAGCGCGAAACTGAACCACTGCAGCGCGTAGGCGCGATGCCGCGCGGGCGGCATCACGTTCGCCGTCCAGTGGCGCAGGTAGGCGCTGTGCGGATCGGGATCCAGCAACAATACATGCGGATACACCTTGCGGTGCAGGTCCGCGCCGATCTCGCCGGTGTCGATCCAGGTCACGAGCTTGGGCCAGGTCGCCTGGCGGCCCAGCGGATTGCCGCCGAGCTTCAGGCCGGGCAGCGGCGGTGGCGCGTAGATCCCGGTCAGGCTGACTTCGCCGGCGGGAATCGGCGGCACGTCCGGAAGGGTGGTCGAATCGGCACCCATCTTGGCGAGAAAGCCGAGGTTCACGAGCAGCGCGCGCGCCGAACCGTCCGGCACGAACGGCACGAACACCATCACCCCGAGCCGCCCGGCGCGCATCTGGTTGTCCAGGAAATACACCCGGTCCCCCTCGAAGTGGCCGCCGACTTCCACGTGCGGATAATCATTCGGCGCCGGATCCGACAGCGCATGCGCCAGGGATTCCAGTGGCGCGGCCGCGGCGTGGTCGAAGCGCGCGAGCACGGTCTGCTTGTAAGCCGCGCGGTCGAGCTGCCAGACCCCCAGCGCGCAAAACACCCCGACGCCGACGAGGGTTAGCAGCACCGCGAACACGCTGGGGCGTTGCATCCGCATCATGGCCGGGCCGGCGCCGGCTGCTCGCGACGTCTCGCTATAATTGCGGTTTCCGGCCGCGCGCTCGCCATGTCCGCCACCGCCCTGTACAAGATCGTCCTGGTCATCGTGTTTCTGGTGGTGATCTTCGAACTGGGGCAAGCTTTGTACTTCATGATGACGGACCGCAGCGGCAGCAACCGCACGGCCTGGGCGTTGACGCGGCGCGTGCTGTTCTCGGCCCTCCTGATCGTCCTGATCATCGTGGGGATCGCCACCGGCATCCTGCACCCGCACGGGGTGGTGGTGCGCTGAGAACGGCGAGCGGGAACCGGAATTATCGCAAACTCGGTCATGCGATGT
The DNA here is from genome assembly GCA_035701405.1 of Rhodanobacteraceae bacterium. Taxonomy (GTDB): domain Bacteria; phylum Pseudomonadota; class Gammaproteobacteria; order Xanthomonadales; family Rhodanobacteraceae; genus 66-474. The sequence goes on along the minus strand of DASSNH010000323.1, from coordinate 5,051 downwards.
GGCGCCCCCGAAGCGCCGATTCGACGGCACCCGTTCGACCGCAAGGAAGATCGCCGTCGAACGCCCGCCCTGGCGCAACGCTATTTCGAAGGATGTATACCGGATGCCTCGTCCACCGGCGACCCTTCTGTCGCAACCAGGCCGAGCTTGCCCGCACGTGCGTCGATTTCCTTGTCCAGGGAACGCGCAATTGCCAGCTCGGCGTTGCCCGCGTCGGCCTGTCCGTCGTGCAATTCGGCCAGGCCCAGCCCGTAATGCGACCAAGCCGCGTCCGGCGATTGAGCGAGGGCCTGGCGATAGGCCTTGATCGATTCGGCGTAGTCGCCCATCCGCAGATACACCATGCCCAGGCTGTCCAGATAGGCCGCGAGGTCACCGTCGCGCTTGATGGCCGCGCGGCAGTCGTGCAGCGCATCCGGCAACGCCCGGTTGGCCAGCGCGCGTGCCCAGCAACGTTCGTTCAGCGCGCTGCCGAGCGAAGCGTCGTCCTCATGTACCCGAATCCATGCGTCGAGCAAGGGCACGGCGCTGATCGGCTCGTCGATGGCCACATAGAGCGATGCGATGGAACGCGATTGCATCGAACCGGGCGGCGCGAGCTTTTGCGCTGCCGCGAGATCCGCCGCCGCACCGGCCTCGTCTTTTTTGTCGTGGCGCAATTGGGCACGCAGGAGTGATGCATCGAGGTTTTGGGGATCGAGGTTCAGCGCCTTGTCCAGGTCGTCCAGCGCCGCGTCGGGCTGCTTCTGGGCAAGCAGGATGCGGGCGCGTATCAAGTGATCGTCCGCATTCCCCGGGTCCATCCGGATGGCCGCATCCAGGTCGGAATGCGCGTTCGCGAGTTCGCCGCGCGCCAGACGCGCTTGGCCGCGCAACGCATGATCGGCCGCGGTCCTCGCTTCGCCGCCCGCATCGCTGGTCGCGGAAGCCGCCGATTCATGCGCTCCGATCGAGACGGTATCCAGCGAAAATACCCGGCCGCCGTTGTACGTGAAATAGAGCTTGCGCTGGCTGTTGGCGATATACATGTGATGGGCCAGCATGAAATCGACACCCAGCACCATCCCGGTCGAACCATCGCCAAAGTTGCCGTCCATCACCAGCATTTTGCTGTGCTGGATCGTTTCGGTGCCGACGGAAAACGTGTTGATGGGTACGACCCACGACTGATATGTCTTGGCGCCGAGGCCTCCGACACGGCCGGCTGGCTCGAGCCCCGCTCCGTGCAGATCGATGCCCACGCGCTCGGCGGCGCGCCGGCCAAGCAGAGTGACGGCGGCCCCGCTGTCGAGCAACGCGCGAACCGATTTGCCGTTGATCGTCACGTCGACAAAGCTGCGTCGGTCACGCGGATCGACGGCGGGGCGCAATTCGGCAACCTCGTAGGTGCCGCCGCCCTTGACCCAATAAGCCAACGCCGACTTGCGGCAGCCATCCGGTTTGAACAGCGTCACCTTGCCCTGTGCGAGGTCGATTTCCAGATCCGCGAAATCGAGCACGTTGGCGCCCAGCGATACTTCACCGGCATCCGACCCGCCGACCACGAAATCCACGTTGTGCAAATCGGTATCGAGGATGCCGAGGTCATCGATCCTGGCAATGTGCGCATAGGCGAAGCCGCCGATGCCGCCCATGCGAAACCCGAATGGCGCCGGGACGAGCCTCAGTCCCAGCGCATCGGCATTGGCGCGCGACATGAAATTGAACCAGGCGCCGGTGTCGATCGCGAAGCGGGTAACCGCGCCGTTGACCTTGGCGAGCGTGGTGGGCCGTTCGCCGATCATCTGTATGGAGAGCGTGCCGTATTTGGCGAGCGTGCACCCGCCGGCTCGCGCGGGACCTTCGCAGGCAAGCAGGGCGAACGCGCCCAGCCAAAGCCACCGTGACGCTCCGCGCACCATCGAGCCCCCCGGCCATGGATGGCCGTGCCTTGACCCAACGAACGACCTTTACGAACTGCGTGACATCCTCTCCTTCCGGAGAGAGATTGCGGTGTCGCTGCCCGGCAACCCGGAAAAAGGTCGTACGGGGCCGCGGCACGAAGCTACAGGATGTACACGAACAGGAACAGGCAGAGCCACACCACGTCGACGAAGTGCCAGTACCACGCCACCGCCTCGAACCCGAAGTGGTTCTCGCGACTGAAGTGGCCACGCACGCAGCGCAGCCACATCACGCACAACATGATGGTGCCGACCGTGACGTGCAGGCAGTGGAAACCGGTGAGGATGTAGAACGTCGCACCATAGATGCCGGTGTGCAGCGTCATGTTGAAGTGGACGTACGATTCCCAGTACTCGACGGCCTGCCCGAGCAGGAACAGCAGGCCCAGCACGATCGTGAATCCGAGGAAGCCGATCAGGCGCTTGCGGTTGCCCGCGCGCAGCGCATGGTGGGCGATCGTCACCGTGACGCTCGATGACAACAGCAGCAGGGTGTTGATCAGCGGGATGCCCCACGGCGAGGTGGTGATGAACGAGCCACCCAGCGCTTCCGGCCCGTTGGTGGGCCACGTGGCCGAGAATCCCGGCCAGAGGTACTGGTTCGTGATCAACTGGCCGCCGTTCAAGAGGCCGACGCCGTGTTCCGATCCGCCCAGCAGCGGCACGACGCCCGTGCGGATGTAGAACAGGCCGCCGAAGAACGCCGCGAAAAAGAACACCTCGGACATGATGAACCACATCATGCCCATCCGGAACGAGGTATCGACCTGCGGGTTGAAGACGCCCTTGATCGATTCGCCGATCACGTTGCCGAACCAGCCGAACATGATCCCGATGATGGTCAACGCTCCGATCGCGAGGACGATCTGCCCCGGCCGCTCATAGCCGTTCAACCAGGTCGCGGCGCCCACCATGAACATGAACATGCCGAGCGTGATGAAGATGGGCCAGCGGCTCTTGTGCGGCACGTAGTAGACGTTGGCTTCGGGCTGGTTCATGGGCAATGTTCCGGTCGGTAATCGGGCTCGGCGATGTCGTTTCGGCTACGGACAACCTGTCCGCGGTCTTGCAAGAGGGCGTTCCACAGGCCCGCCGCTGTGTGGGTTTGTCGCTCGCATGTCAGCCCGGGATGTGGAAGAGATGCCCCTGCACCAGGCTGGCGATGAAAAACGCGATCGCGATCGCGCCGATGATCCATGCCGTGCGGCGCGCACCGGACTTGCGGTGCGCGAGCGCATCCATCACCGCGCCGGCCTGATCCTGCGTTGACGCTTCCAGCGTTTCTTCACCCATTTTTTTGCTAGTTCGAAGCATGCTTTCGTGAAAAGTCAGGCCATGGAGGCCTTTCTAGTACCTCTACTCATGTCTGCATGCTCGCGGTCGTCCCATCGAAGCATGCTGTTGGTGAAAAGTCAGGCCAAGGATGGCTGTGGTAGTGCTTGTGACTTGACTCGCCGAACCATTCTCAACACTGCCTACAACAGCGATCATGGATGATCGCAAAAATCAATGATTGATGTCTCCATGCGCGAGCTGCGTGTCGTCTACCACCGGCGGCACCGTGAAGCTGTGGTGCGGCGCCGGCGACGGCAGCGTCCACTCGAGGCCGTGGGCATGCTCCCACGAGCGCGCCGCCGCCTTCTGCTTCGAGAAGAACACGCAATGCACCACCACGCCGACGAAGATCAGCTGGGTCGCCCCGAACAGGAAGCCGCCGATCGACGACACCATGTTCCAGTCGGTGAAAGCCACGTTGTAGTCGGGGATGCGGCGCGGCATGCCGGCGAGGCCCAGGAAGTGCTGCGGGAAGAACAGCACGTTGATGCCGATCACGCTGAGCCAGAAATGCGCCTTGGACCAGAAACCCGAATACATGTTGCCGGACCACTTCGGCAGCCAGTAGTAGACCGCGCCGATGATCGAGAACAGCGCGCCGGCGGCCAGCACGTAGTGGAAGTGCGCGACGATGAAGTAGGTCTGGTTGTACTGGAAGTCGGCCGGCACCAGCGCCATCATCACGCCCGAAAAACCGCCGACCGTGAACTGCACGATGAAGGCGATCGCCCACAGCATCGGCATCTCGAAGCTGAGCGAGCCCTTCCACATCGTGGTGACCCAGTTGAAGATCTTCACGCCCGTGGGCACCGCGATCAGCATCGTCGCGTACATGAAGAAGACTTCGCTGCCGAGCGGCATGCCGACCGTGAACATGTGGTGCGACCACACGATGAACGACAGGAACGCGATGCAGGCGATCGCGTACACCATCGCCTTGTAGCCGAACAGGGGCTTGCGCGCGAAGGTCGGCACGATCTCGGAGATGATCCCGAATGCGGGCAGGATCATGATGTAGACCTCGGGGTGCCCGAAGAACCAGAACACGTGCTGGTACATCACCGGGTCGCCGCCGCCCGCGGCGTTGAAGAAGTTGGTGCCGAAGAAGCGGTCGAAGAGCATCATCGTGACCGCACCGGCCAGCACCGGCATCACCGCGATAACCAGGAACGAGGTGATCAGCCACGACCAGCAGAACATCGGCATCTTCAACAGATCGAGGCCCGGTGCGCGCAGGTTGAGGATCGTCGCGATGATGTTGATCGAGCCGAGGATCGAGGAAATCCCCATCAGGTGGATCGCGAAGATCATGAACGCGATCGAGTCGCCGCCCTGCAGCACCAGCGGCGGGTACATCGTCCAGCCCGCGGCCGGCGCGCCGCCCGGCATGAAGAACGTCGACAGCAGCAGGATGAACGCGAACGGCAGGATCCAGAACGACAGGTTGTTGAGCCGCGGCAGTGCCATGTCGGGCGCGCCGATCTGCATCGGGATCATCCAGTTCGCGTGGCCGACGAACGAGGGCATGATCACGCCGAAGATCATCACCAGCCCGTGCATCGACGTCAGTTCGTTGAAGAAGTACGGCTGCATCAGTTGCAGGCCCGGCTCGAACAGCTCGGCGCGGATCAGCATCGCGAAGCCGCCGCCCACGAACAGCATCAGGAACGAGAACAGCAGGTACAGCGTCCCGATGTCCTTGTGGTTGGTGGACATGAACCAGCGCTCGAAGAAGCTCTGGTGGTGTTCTTCGTAATGAACCGCGTGCGCCGT
>DASSNH010000322.1:0-21792 GCA_035701405.1 Rhodanobacteraceae bacterium | reverse complement strand
GCCGTTGGTATCCGAATTGAGGTACAGCACGGCCTTGTCCTGGAGTTCCTTCGCGTGCGCCTCCGCCCACTCGGTCGAACCGAGCAGGCCGGGTTCCTCGCCGTCCCAGCTCGTGTAAACGATCGTGCGCTTCGGCCGCCAGCCTTGCCGATAGAGCTGCCCCATCGCCTTGGCCTCGCCCATCAGCGCGATGGTGCCCGCGAGCGGATCGAACGCGCCGAACACCCAGCCGTCGTGGTGGTTGCCGCGGACCACCCACTGGTCGGCGTCACCGGAACCCTTGAGCTTGGCGATCACGTCATACACCGGCTTCCGGCTCCAGTCGGACTTCACGACCATGTGCACCTTGGCCGGTCCGGCGCCGACGTGATAGGTGAACGGCAGCGCGCCGCGCCAGCTTTCCGGCGCGACCGGGCCGCGCATCGCCTTCAGGAGCGGCGTCGCGTCGGCATAGGAGATCGGCAGCACGGGGATCTTGAGGACGGTCTTGGCCTGGTCCACCGGCACGTGCTTGGCGCCGGCGGTCGAGCCATAGCCCGGCGTGGTCGGGTCGCCCGGATAGAGCTGCATCTTGGCGACCGAACCCCGCTGCACGCCTTCCGGCGGCCGCGATGGTCCCTCGGGATAGGTGTCGTCGTGGAAATAGCCGTCGTCGCGCGGATCGGAATAGATCAGGCAACCGACCGCGCCGTGCTCGTGCGCGAGTTCGGGCTTCAGTCCGCGCCAGCCTCCGCCGTAGCGCACGATCACGATCTTGCCCTTGACGCTGACGCCGAGCCGCGCGAGTTCCTTGTAGTCGTCGGGCATGCCGTAGTTGACGTACACCAGTTCGCCGGTGACGTCGCCGTCGGCGCCGTACACATTGTAGGGCGGCAGCGCCCCCGAAAGCGTCGACGTGCGGTCGCCCTCGATCGGCGGTTCGTGCAGGGTCGCCTTGAAATGCGTCGGCGCGACCAGCTCCACCAGTTCCTGCTTCGGCGTCGGATACAACACGTCGAAGGTTTCGATATGCGCGTCCCAGCCCCACTGCCTGAACTGCGCGAGCAGGAATTCGGCGTTGGCCTTGTCGTGGGGCGAACCGACCTGGTTCGGTTCGGACGACAACTGCTTGAGCCATGCCCGCATGTCGCTGGCGCTCAGCAGTGCGTCGAAGCGTTGTTCGAGACTCTGCTCCTGCGCGACGCCGCTGGCGGTGAAGCCCAGCATGTCCGCGTCGGCGTGGTTGTCGCCGGAGGGGGCCGCCGCACCGGCCGCACATGTCAACGACAGGCACGCCAGTGCCACCCCGAATCGCTGCAGCTTCGCTCGCTTCATCGCAACCCCTCCGAGAGGACGTGGACGCCAGCGCGCCATCGACACGGACGGCACGCGAGGTGAAACGCTCCTTTGTACGCCGCCGCGCCCCGCCTTGCATAGGGCAATCGTCATGCCCTGCCCGCTGATTCGACGGACGCGGCACGGCTTGCTATCGTTCGGCATCCGCCGGCGGGGTATCGCCGCAGCCGGGCCGAGAGCCGATCGACCGCACCGATGCTGCCCAGCTCGACCAACCTCCTGCGCAACCGCATCCAGCAACTGCACCAGCGCGTCGGCGCTTCACACTGGTTTCCGCACGTGCCGCTGGCGATCCTGCTGGCACTGGGCGGACTGTGGCTGCTCCAAACTGACCTCGGAGGCCAATGGCGGCCGGTCCTCGCGCAGTTGCTGAACCCGAGCCGGAGCGGTGGCTTGCGGCCGGAGTACCTGCCGCCGCTCCTGATCGGTGCCGGCATGCTGATCATCGGCGCCGGCCTGTTGTTCCGTTCGCGGCTGGCATGGGCAATGGCGCTGCTACTGGCGGTGGCCGCGGCGGCGAGCATGCTGTTCGGGCAACATCCGCGCGCGCACTTGATGCTCGCGTATTTCCTGCTGGTGGCGGCGCTGCTGGCCTTCGCATGGCGCCAGTTCGACCGCAGCAGCATCGCCGCCAGCACGCTGTTCGCGTTGACCTCGGTGGTCCTGCTGGTCGTGTATGCGACCTTCGGCACCTATTATCTCGGCGCGGACTTCAAGCCACAGGTAAGGGACCTCGTGACCGCGCTGTACTACGCGATGGTCACGATGAGCACGGTCGGCTACGGTGACATCACGCCGCAGACGCCCGAGGCGAAGCTGTTCACGGTATCGGTCATCGCCCTCGGCGTCGCGGTGTTCGCGACCTCGCTGACCGCGGTGATCGCGCCATTGGCCACGAACAGTTTCCAACGCATCGTCAATCGAAAGGGCATCCGCATGAAACGCGAAAACCACTTCGTGGTGATCGGCGATACGCCGCTCGCGCTCAACACCAGTCGCGAACTCGCGCGGCGCGGCCTTGCGGTCACGCGGATCCTCGGCCAGGCGCCGTCCACGCAAGTCGTCGAGAACGTCGAGGTGGTCGTCGGCGAGGCCAGCGACTCCGACGTGCTCCGCGAAGCGGGGGCCGACAAGGCCCAGGCCGTGCTGGCGATGCTGGACGATGATTCGGAGAACGCCTTCCTGGTGCTGGCGGTCAAGGAACTCGCGGGCACGGCGCGCACCGTCGCGGCGGTCAACGACGCGCACCACCTGGCGCGCGTGCAGCTGGTGCAGCCCGACGTGGTGATCGCACCACAAATACTCGGCGGCGAACTCACCGCGATGATCCTCAGCGGGGAAACGGTGACCGCCGATTTCGTGATGAAGCGCGTGTTCCAGCAGGTCGCGGGCGACCATCCCACGGCCTCCACCCCCACGCCCTGAGGCCACGACCCCTCGACAGGAGACATGGAACCGACCATGGAACACTGGCTCTACCACACCACCTGGTTCGGAAACTCGACGTTCGCCTGGCTGGTCGCCGCCGGGGGTGCCCTGCTCGGCTACATCGTGGCGCACACCGCCGCCGCGATCATCGCCGCGCACCTGCGCAAGCTGGCCGCGCGCACCCATCGGCGCGGACTGGCCATCGCGGCGGACGTCGCCCAGGCCACGCGCGGCTGGCTGTTGTTCCTGATCGCCATCGCGATCGCGCTGGACTTCCTCCAATTCGGGGCAACGACCACTGAGGGAAGCGCCGCGCGGCACTGGACGATCGCGGACGGCCTTCACTTGCTAACGTACGCACTGATCGGCATCCAGGTTGCATTCTGGGTCAGCGCGCTGGTGGTGTCATGGCTCCGGCGCTCGGCCAACCGCGATGGGGGCGAGCCGGCCAATCCCGTGATGCTCGGCGTGCTGACCTGGGTCGTGCAATTCGTGATCTGGGTGACGCTGGTGCTGGCGTTGCTGGCCGAGGGCGGCGTGCAGATCTCCGCCTTCGTCGCGAGCCTCGGCGTCGGCGGCGTGGCCGTGGCGCTGGCGCTCCAGAACGTGCTCGGAGACCTGTTCGCATCGATCAGCATCGGACTCGACAAGCCGTTCGAGGTCGGCGAGTTCATCGCATTCGGGACCGACCTCGGCACCGTCACCAAGGTCGGCGTGAAGACCACCCGGATCGCCTCGTTGTCGGGCGAGGAGCTGGCGATCTCGAATTCGAACCTGCTCAAGAACCTGATCCACAATTACACCCGCATGCAGGAGCGCCGCGTCGTGTTCGGTTTCCGGGTGCCGTACGGCACGTCGCGCCACGACCTGCAGGCGATCGTCGATGGCGCACGTGCCGCGATCACCAACCAGGAGCAGACGCGCCTCGACCGCGGCCACTTCCGGGCATTCGGCGACTCCGGCTTCGAGTTCGAATTCGTGTATTACGTGCTCGATCCGGGCTACACCCTCTACTGCGACATCCAGCAACGCATCAACTTCGACATCATGGCGGTGCTGGAAGGGCTGGGCGTCGATTTCGCGGTGCCCGCGCGCAGGTTGCATGGCCCCGCGCCTCGCCCCTCGGACGTTCCGGAGGCCGCCGACGCTCCGCACTGACGATTGCATCGAGCCCGCCACGCGGAGCGTGACAAGGGCACCCCGATCGTGACCGTTTCTACACATGGCTTGTCGATAATCATCAGACGCGTGCACCACCCGCGTGCCGACCCTGTGGCACCGCTTGCGCATGCGGACGGAGGTCGGCATGGACAGAGGCGCGAATATTTCCGCTCTCGGGTACGGTGCATTCGCCGTGACCCTGTGGCTCGCCAGCATGGCGCCTGCCGACTGGTTCAGTCCGGTCGCGGATGCGATGCTGCTGCAGCCACTGACGATCGTGCTGGGCGGCTGCGTGCTCGGGGTTGCCGGCATCTTCGCGTGCGTGCGCGGCAACACGCTGGACGCCGTCCTGTTCCTCACGTTCGCCGGGTACTGGTGGGTCGGCGGCCTGGCCCAGCAGAGGCTCGCGGAAGACTTGCGTCCTTCGGCCGGGTGGCTAGGCTGGTACTACATCGTGTGGGCGTTCCTGGTGTTCTGCATCTGGATCGCTGCCTGCAAGGACGGTGCCGCACGGATGCTGTTCACCCTCGGACTGTGCCTGTCGCTGCTGGCCTACGCACTCGCGGGATGGACGCGGCTCGATTCGTTGACGGTCCTCGGTGGCTACCTCGGGCTCGTCACGGCCGTCATCGGCATCTACATCGCGGCGGCAGAGATGATCAACGAAACCCACGGCCACGTCGTGCTGCCGTTGGGCGAGAGCGCTCGCGATCGCCGCCCTGGACTCTCCTGACCGAAGACGGATCGGCAGAAGCCACGCTTTCGATGACGCGGCGCGCCCGGAACGGCGCGCGACCGGAGCACGCGCGGCTCCCGGGCGGCTGGCTGGTGCGCTGCCGCACCCCGTGCTACTTTTGCCGCATGGCATCACCGCGCGTCATCAAGAAGTACCCGAACCGCCGCCTCTACGACACCAAGGTGTCCAGCTACATCACCCTGGAGGAGGTGCGGCAGTTGGTGCTGGCGGGCGAGCACTTCGAGGTCCGGGACGCCAAGACCAACGAGGACCTGACGCGGGCCGTCCTGCTCCAGATCATCGCCGAGCACGAACAGCACGGCCAGCCGATCTTCTCGACCACCCTGCTCTCGCAGATCATCCGCTTCTATGGCGACGCCATGCAGGGCTTCGTGGGCAACTACCTGGAGAACAGCCTGAAGGTCTTCCTGGACCAACAGCACAAGTTCCGCGACCAGTTGAACAGCCTGCTCGGGCAGACGCCGTGGTCGATGTTGAACGAAGCCACCGAGCGCAACATCGAGCTATGGAAGTCGCTGCAGCCGGCCGCGCCGGCCGCCGGCAAGCCCGCTGCCGAACCGCCGTCCGACGACCGCAAACCGGCGCGCAAGCGGCGTTGACACCCCGCCACCGGATTCGTACCATCGCTGGATTGCTGCGTTGCAGCACATGCCGCTCTGCGGCATAACGTCCGCGAACGGTGCGGCCGACGAGGCCGTTCCCGGCCTTCGACATACGGGGAGATCTTGATGAGCAAACGTGTAGCCGTCGTCACCGGCGGCATCGGGGGACTGGGAACCGCGATCTGCAAGCGGCTCGCGGAGGATGGCCGCCAGGTCATCGCGGCAGATCTCGGCAACCGCCAGGAACGCCTCGCCGCATTCCGCGAGGAGACCCGCGATTACAACGGCAGCATCGTGTTTGCGCCTGCCGACGTCGCCAATTTCGACGACTGCGATGCGCTGGTAACGCACGCCACCGAGAGATATGGAAGCGTGGACATCGTGGTGAACGCCGCCGGGATCACCCGTGACACCTCGCTCAAGAAGATGAGCCAGTCGCAGTGGAGCGAGCTGATGCACGTCAACCTCGATGGCGTGTTCAACATGTGCCGCAACACCGTCGATGGCATGACCGGGCGTGGCTTCGGGCGCATCGTCAACATCTCTTCGGTCAACGGCCAGACCGGCCAGTTCGGCCAGACCAACTATTCGGCCGCCAAGGCCGGCATGCATGGCTTCACGATGGCGCTGGCGCGCGAAGTTGCGAAGAAGGGCGTCACTGTCAACAGCGTGTCGCCCGGCTACTGCAAGACCGAAATGGTGATGAAAGTGCCGGAAGACATCCGCGCGCAAATCGTCGCGCAGATCCCGGTCGGCCGCCTCGGGGAGCCGTCCGAAATCGCCCGTACCGTGGCCTTCCTCACGGCCGACGACGCCGGCTTCATCACCGGAGCCAACATCCCGGTGAACGGCGGCTACTTCATGTCGTTTTGAGCTGCCGTGGCGAAACCGGCCTCGCTTACTTCGCCGGCACGCTCACGGTTGCCTTGCCGGCGGCAATGTCGCCGATGAACGGAACCGCACCACCGCCGGTCACCTGCGGCAACACGCCGTTCCACTTGTCGACTGCCTTCAACTGGATGATTTGCGGCGTCAGGGTGCTTTGCAGGAGCTTTTGCGCCTGCGCCTGGCCCTGGGCCTGCGCGACTTCCTGCTGGGCCTGGACCTTGGTGCGGGCGAGATCGTATTCGGCCTGCTGTGCCCGCTGCTGGGCGACCTGCTTCTGCTCGATTGCCTTGGCATAGTCCTCGCTGAAACTGAAATTGGTGATGTTGACGCCCTGGACCTGCACCTTGTAGTGCGCCAGCGCGGCCACGATCTGCTGCTGGATCTGGTCGCGCACCACGTCGCGCTTTTCCACCAGTTGTTCGGCGTCGTAGCGCGCCGCGACTGCCTTGACGGCGTTCGACACGATCGGCGCGATTACCTTGTCCGTGAGCTGGGTCTCGTCGCCCAGCCGCTGGTACACCCACGCGGCATCGGCCGGCGTGATCGACCAGTTCACGGCCACCTTGGTGGTGACGTCCTGGAGGTCGCGACTGGCCGCGGTCTCCGAGGTTTCGGACTTCTGGATCTGGACGTTCATCAGCTTCACCGTCTGCACGAACGGGATTTTCATGTGCAGACCGGGCGCGAGCACGCCGTCGCGGACGGCGCCGAACGTCATCAACACCCCGCGATCACCGGGGCCGACGGTGACGAAGGCCGACCACGCCAGCACCACGATCAGGGCCGCGATCGCGATCTCGAGCACCCGCGGCTTGCGCAGCCGCGGCACCGCTTCCAGCACGTTCATGGTGTTCCCCCGCAACGGTGATCGACCGCAGCGTACCCGAAGCGGGGACTGCAGCGCCAGCGCGGCCCCGTGAAACGGGGAACCATCGGCAGTGGTCCGTCGCCGAGCGCCCGCACATGCTGTCGCGCAGGGTATCTGCCTCAGATTGGCGTCGCACTCATGGCGTAACCATGAATCCGGCATTCTGGTCCGCCAGCGAACTGCCGCCAACCCACACCGTGTAGTGCGTGGGTTCGACCACCTGTTTGCTGTGCGCGTTCCAGAACGACAGTTCCGCGAAGCCCACCTCGAAAGTCACCTGGCGCGACTCGCCCGGTTGGAGGGTGACCCGCTGGAATCCCTTGAGGCTGCGTAGGGGCTGTTCGACGCTGGCGCCCAGGTTGCGCACGTACAATTGCGCGACTTCGGTTGCGCTGCGCGATCCGGTGTTCTTCACCGTCGCGGTCACGGTGACCAGGTCCCTCGCGCCCGGCTGGTTGGCCTCCCCCAGCGGCACCGATGGGCGTGAAACGTGCACATCGGACCAGGCGAAGGTGGTGTAGGTCAAGCCCCACCCGAACGGGAACAGCGCCGAGTTGGGCACGTCGATGTAGCGCGAGACGTAGCGTTCGCCGCCGACCGGCGGCTTGCCGAGGTCGGTATCGCCGGGCGGACGGCCGGTGGGGAACTGGTTGTAGTACAGCGGCTCCTGGCCAACCGCGCGCGGAAAACTCATAGGCAGCTTGCCGCTGGGCGCAACGTCGCCGAACAATACGGCGGCGACGGCCGGACCGGCCTGCACGCCGGGGAACCAGGTTTCCATGATTGCCGGCACGTGCTGGGCGGCCCAGTCCAGCACCAACGGCCGACCTGAGAACACCAGCAGAACCACCGGTTTGCCGGTGGCGACGATGCGTTCCAGCAGTTGCTGCTGGTTCCCCGGCAGGTCCAGGTGCGCGCGCGAGCCGCCTTCGCCGCTCATCGCCGACGACTCGCCCAGCGCCATCACCACCACGTCGGCCTGTTTGGCGGCCGCCAGTGCGGCGGCGAAGCCGGCGGTGGAGTCGCCACCGATTTCGGTTCCCTTGGCATACAGCAGGCGGCCGCCGTCGCGTTGCATGCGCGCTTGCAGCGCTTCGCGAACAGTGACCACGTCCGAGTCGACGGAAGCGCCACCCCAGGCGCCGATCATCTGGCCGGCGTCGTCGGCCAGCGGGCCAATGAGCGCGATGGTTTTCGCCTGCGAGGACAGCGGCAGCACAGGCGCACCACCGGCAACGGACTGGTTGCGCAACAGCACGAACGATTGCTCCGCCGCGCGGCGTGCCAGCGGCAGGTGCCCAGGCACGGCGTGGGTCACTTCCTTGCCGCGCGCGTAGGGATGCTTGAACAGTCCCAGCGCGAACTTCACCCGCAACACGCGGCGGACGGCCTCGTCGATGGTTGCCATCGATACCTTGTGTTCGGCGAGGAGCTTCGGCAACTGGGTGTCGTAGTAGTGCGACATCATGTCGACGTCGGTGCCGGCTTCGATGGCCTTCCGGGTCGCGATCGCGGGGGTCAACGCAACGCCGTGGTTCATCAGTTCCATCACCGCGGTGTAGTCGCTGACTACGAAGCCGTTGAAGCCCCATTCCTTGCGCAGGATTTCGTCCAGGAGATACGGGTTTGCAGTGGCCGGCACGCCGTTGAGTGCATTGAAGGCGCTCATCATCGTGGCCGCGCCGGCCTCGACCGCGGCCTTGTACGGCGGCAGGTAGACCTGGCGCAGGCGGATGTCGGACATGTCGGTGGTGTTGTACTCGCGGCCGGCCTCGGCGGCGCCGTAGGCGGCGAAATGCTTGACCGAGGCCGCGACGTGATCGGGACGGGACAGGTCGTCGCCCTGGTAGCCACGGATGTAGGCGCGCGCCATCGCGGCCCCGAGGTACGGATCCTCGCCCGCGCCTTCGACCGTGCGACCCCAACGGGCGTCGCGGGAGATGTCCACCATCGGCGAATAGAACCAGCGCACGCCGGCAGTGGTGGCTTCATCCGCGGCCATGCGCGACAGATCTGTCACCAGTGGCGGATTCCACGTGGCGGCCAGGCCCAGCGGCACCGGATAGATGGTGCGGAAGCCGTGGATGACATCCGCGCCGAACAGGATCGGGATGTGCAGCCGGCTCTTCTCCACCGCGGCTTGCTGGAAGGACCGGGTGCGGTCGGCGCCGACGATGTTGAGCATCGACCCCAGGCCCCCGGCCGCTGCCAGTTTCATGGCGTCGATATGCTGTTGTGCCTCCGGGTTGCCCGCCATCTCCGGGTTGCCGGCATCGATGGAAGCCGGGACGCTGTCGTTGTACTGCACCAACTGGCCGATCTTCTCCTGCAACGTCATCTTCGCGAGCAGTGCATCGACCTTGCGCTCGATTTCCGGCGAAGCCAGTTGTGCATTGGAGGGCTGGACCCGCGTAGCGGGCCTGGCATCGGCGGCGGCAGCGGCCGGTGCAGCGAGCAGGCAGTACAGCGCGGCCGCGATGATCGGCACCACGCGTGCGGTTTTGACGCGGAACAATGAGGGCATCATTTCTCGGGACGGATTTTCTCGACAGGCCATTATTCCAGATGGCGCCCGGCAAGCGCAGCATCACTGCAGTTTTCCTGCGGCTGGCGCGACGGCCACTGGTTCCGTCCCTGACGGGACCCCATGCCTACAAGGCTTCCAAACGCTCCTGCAATGCATCCAGCCGCAAGTCACCCGCCGCGCCCGGCGACATACGTGCGGCGAGGCTCGCTTCCGGCGTGCGTCCCTGCCCCGCCGCGCCGGCGGCTTCGGCGGCGGCGCGATAGGCGTCGCGGAACGGCACGCCCGATGCCGCCTGTTCGATCGCGACATCGGTGGCGTACATCGCAGGCTCGATCGCCGCGCGCATCGCCGCCCGGTTCCACTGCATGCGCGCCAGCAAATCGGGCACCAGTTCCAGGGCCATCAATCCGCGATGCACGCCGGGGAAAATGCCGCCCTTGCTGAATTGCAGGTCGCGCTGGTAGCCGGAGGGCAGCGACAGCAATTGTTCGACCTCGGTGCGCCCGGCGGCGACGCTGGCGTAGCTGGCGCGCAACAGCTCGATCACGTCGGGGTTGCGCTTGTTGGGCATGATCGAACTGCCGGTCGTGTACTCCGGCGACAACGAGACGAAACCGAACTCCGACGTGGTGAACAGCGACAAGTCCCACGCCAGCCGGCGCACGTCGAGCAGCGCGCTGCCGATCGCCTCCAGCACGGCCATCTCGAACTTGCCGCGCGAGAGTTGCGCATAGGTCACGCTGACCTGCATGCGCGCGAAGCCGAGCGAGCGCGTGGTGTGGTCGCGGTCCAGGGGCAGGTTCACGCCATAGCCGGCGGCGCTGCCGAGCGGATTGGCATCGATCCAGTCGCGCGTCTGGTGCGCCCGCCACGCATCGTCGATGAACGCTTCCGCGAAGCCTGCCCACCACATAGACGTGGACGACACCACCGCGCGCTGCAGGTGGGTATAGCCCGGCATCGGCAGCGATTCGTTGCCTGCGCGATCCAGGCAGATCCGGGCGCTCGCCTTGCAGTGCGCTTCCAGCGCCCCGAGTTTCTCCTTCAGCCACAGCCGTGTCGCCACCAGGATCTGGTCGTTGCGGCTGCGTCCGGTGTGCACCTTGCGCCCGGTGTCGCCCAGCCGCTCGGTCAGGCGGGCCTCGATCGCGGAATGGCCATCTTCGAACCGGTCGTCCAGCACGAATCCACCGCTGCGGAAATCGTCAGCCAACGCGTCGAGCTCGCGCTTCAGCGCCTCGGCTTCCCCGTCGCGCAACACGCCGATGTTCGCGAGCCCCTCCACGTGCGCCTTGCTGGCCGTGATGTCGTGCAGGAAGAACTCACGATCCAGCAGCACGTCGTCGCCTGCGAGGAAGCGCATGATGCGCTCGTTGATGCGCGTGCCCGGCTTCATCCAGAGGGGATCGGTCATCGCTCCATTCTCCGAAGGCAACAGGGGCGAGAGACGAGCAGCGAGGGGGCATTGATGCTGTGTTCCCGCAAGTCGCAGGTTCGCATCGAACCCGCCCTCAGCGTGCCCTGGCTACTCACCCCTCGTCCCTCCAGGGAATCCCTGCGAGTTCGTCGGATCCCGACGCCATGTTGATATTCTGCATCGCCTGGGTCGCCGCACCTTTCAGCAAGTTGTCCAGCGCCGCGACGACCACCACGCGCCGGCCGTCCGCCGACATCGCGAAGCCGCCGATTTCGGCATGGTGCCGGCCCGCGATGCGGCTGACCCAGGGCGGATCATCCACCACGCGCACCAGCCTTTCTTTCGCATAAGCATCGGCAAAACGCGCGACCACTTCGTCGCGCCGCATGGCGCGCGACAGGTACAGGTTGAGCGTCACCGTGAGCCCGCGGAAATGCGGCGCGACATGCGGCATGAACTCCACCGGGATGCCGAGGTGGAACGACGCCTCCCTTTCGTGTACGTGCCCGGTCAAGGCATACGGCATCAGGTTGTCGCGAAGCTTTTCCGGATGGTTCCGGTCCGAGGGCGTGGTGCCGGCACCGGAGTAACCCGAAACCCCGAAACACACCGGCGGCGCGGCCAGCGCATCCCTGAGAGGCGCGACAGTCAATTCGATCGCGGTCGCATAGCAGCCGGGATTGCTGATGCGGCGGCCGCCGCGCCATTTGCCGCGGGTCAGCTCCGGCAAGCCGTAATACCACGTGCGCTCGAACCGGTGGTCCGCCGACAGGTCCACGATGAGCGTATCCGGCTTCGACTTGTCGATGGCTTCCACGAACGGCGCGGCCTTGCCGTTGGGCAGCGCCAGCACCACCACGTCCGCGTGCCTGGCTGCAACGGCGGCCGGATCGAGATTTTCATAGCGCAATTCGCCGTGGTAGCTGTCGTCGTGGTCCGCAACCCGCTCCCCGCCCAGGCCGCGCGATGACACGAACGCCAGCTCCAGCGCCGGGTGCGCCGAGATCAGCCGGACCAGCTCCGTGCCGGTGTGCCCACGGGCCCCGACGATCCCGATCGATTTGCAGCCGCCGCTGTTCATGACCGCTCCCCGGTGTTCGCACCCTCAACCCCCGCCTCCTCCGGAACGGGGTCGGAGCCGGCGCATTCCACCAGGGTGGGCTGCTTCTGCGCGCTGTGGTCGACGCAACGGGCGATCGCGGCGAAGTCGCCGTGCAATCCGTACCAGAACACCTTCCAGCGCTCCTGCTTGAAACAACCATCGGATTCCTGGTGGTAGAACGCGTCGATGCGGTTGCCGCCGCGGGAGCGCCAGAACAGGCGTGGATTCTCCGCCCGCATCACGTTCCACATCGCGCGACCCAGCCCCTCGCCCTGCGCGTCCTCCAGCACCGCGAACTTGTCGAGGTAGCTGATGCCGTCCTGGTGCAGCAGGATCATCGCCGCCCGGTAGTTCTCGCTGACGTACACCCGATGCGGGCGGGTTTGCTCGAAATAGTCCGGCACCAGCTTGCGCGGCGCGAAGCTGGAATCGATCAGGGCGCGCAGGGCCGCGCGGTCCACGCCGTTCCAGGAATCGAACCGCAGCACCCTTTCGCCCTGCCTCACCAGCGTTCCCGACCCTTTGTGCGTAAACAACTCCTTCGCGAGTTCGGAAGGACGCGTAATCGACACCGAGGAACTCGGCGGCAGGTCGGCCAGAAGGTCGGCGACCTGGTGCAACTTCAGCCGCATGCCCCCGTCAAGCCACGGCTGCGCCATCAGCCGTTCGTACTCGCTCGACAGGTTGATCGAATCGATCACCCGGCCCGCGCCATCCAGCAGCCCACCGGTACCGGTCAGGAACACGATCTTGTACGGCTGCAACGATCTCACCAGTGCGTTCGCCGCGCAGTCGGCGTTGATGTTCAGGATCTGCCCGTCTTCGGTTTCGCCAAGGCTCGCGATCACCGGGATCGAACCGGCGCGCAGGCTGGCATCGATGGGAGCGGACTCGATGCGATCCACCTTGCCGACCAGGCCGCAGTGTTCGCGATCGACGTAACTGGCGGCGAAGACTCCTGACACCACCGAGGTCGCGCGGGTGCCCATCGCGTGCAGGGCATCGACCAACTTCAGGTTCTCGTGGTGGAACACCCGGCGGATGATGCCGAGCGCCTGCGGCGGGGTGACGCGCAATCCTTCGAACGTGCGCTTCTCGATGCCCGCCCTGACCAGCTCGTCATCGAGCTGCGGACCGGCACCATGCACCACGACCGGCGTCAAGCCGACCTGCTGCAGGAACGTCAGGGAAGACGCGAGATCCGCCAACTCGTCGCGCAACACCGCGCCGCCCACCTTGACCACCGCAAAACGCTTGACGTCGAGCTGTGAAAAGCGCTTCAGGTACTGCTGGATTTCCCTGGCGCTGCCCATCGCCGACAACAGGCGAACGATGGTTTGACGGGTGTTCTGCCCGGTGTTCATGCCTGGGCTTCCGCGACGATGCGATGGATGGAGTCGGCGTATCGCTGCAAATGCGCAAGCGCCACCCATTCGTCGGCGCTGTGCGCCTG
This sequence comes from Rhodanobacteraceae bacterium, assembly GCA_035701405.1. Classification (GTDB taxonomy): domain Bacteria; phylum Pseudomonadota; class Gammaproteobacteria; order Xanthomonadales; family Rhodanobacteraceae; genus 66-474. The sequence goes on along the minus strand of DASSNH010000322.1, from coordinate 8,254 downwards.
GGCGATGTCGCCGGGGCCGTACACGAAGGTTGTGTAGCCGGCCTGCGAGAACAACGACGCCTCGGTCCAGAAATCGACGGCGGGGCCGACGGGCAGACCCAGCCCCGTTGCGGATGCGCGGGCAGCGGCAAGATCCGCCTCCGCCCTGTTCGTCGCGGAGGGCAGCGGAGGCCCTCGAAAGGTCTCCCGGAACTCCACCGGCGCCTGATCGGCGAGGGTGTGGAAGCGCTCGAGCAGTTCGTCCATGTCCATCGACGGCAACGGCCTCATGCCGATCCGCAACTCCGCATCCGGTGCGACGACGTTGGCCTTGATGCCGCCTTCGATGCGTCCGAGGTTGAAACGCAGGCCCCGCAGATCGCCGAAATTCCGCTGCGCCTGCGCTTCCGCGAAATCCAGCGCAGCGTTGGCCCAGCGCACCGCCTGGTGCAAGGCATTGTCCGTCGGCTTCTGCTCGATGGATGCATGCCCCGCGCGCCCGGCGAAGCGCGCGCACACCGACTGGATGCCGCGGTGCGCAAGTACTGCTTCGCAACGGGTGGGCTCGGCGACGATGACGGCATGAAAGCCCCTCGCTTCCCGGGAGACGGGCTCGGGTGAGGGTTCGGCGTTGTTGTGACCTCCAGCGCTGCGCGAACCCTCATCCGGCGCTTCGCGCAACCTTCTCCCGGAGGGAGAAGGGAAGGCTTCCAGAAAGCTGGCAACGCAACGGGGATCGACGCCCTCCTCGTCGGTGGTGAACAACAACGCCATGTCGCCTTCACATGCGCCGGCGACCGCCAGCAGCGCCGCGGCCGCACCCTTGATGTCACAGGCGCCGAGGCCGATCGCACGATCTTCCGTCGTTCGCAATTCGAACGGACTGGCGCTCCACCGCGGTGCGTCAGGCACGGTGTCGAGGTGCACGTTGAACAGCAGCTCCGGATCGCCGCGAACGGCGAGCAAGCTGACCGCCCCAGCACCGTGATCGCCCACCTGCACGTGGAAACCCGGCAGTTGCGCGCGCAGATAATCGAAAATGCCGCCCGTGCCGATCGCACGCGGCGGGTTGCGCGTATCGAAGGAAACCAGCTCACGGAGGTGCCGGAGCGTTGCGTCCAGCAGGTTGTCGGGGCCGGGGACCCGGGACCGGGGACCGGAAAGCTTGACGAAGGGCATCAGGTGACACTCCGATGGCGATGCAACAGGTGGTGCCGCTTAGCGAGGGGCGCTCTTGCCCGGTCCCCGATCCCTGGTACCTGGTCCCCGGTTCACCTTGCCCCACAACGTGCTGCTCATGCCGTACAACCTGATGAATCCCTCGGCTTCAACCACGCCCCAATCCGCCGTTTGCGCGTAGGTTGCGCCCCCGGCGCTGAGGATGCGGTTCGACCTCACGGCCACCGCGTCCACCTTCCCGCCCTGCGTTTCGAGCATGACTTCGCCCTCGACGCAGCGCTGGCTCGACGCCAGGAATGCTTCCAGGTCGCCCTTCAGCGGATCGTGGAAGAACCCTTCGTAGACGAGTTCCACCCACCGGCGCGCAACCTCCGGCTTGAAACGGTTCTGCTGCTTGCTGGATACCGCTTCCTCCAGCGCGCGGTGCGCGGTCAGCAGCGCCACCAGGCCCGGCGCTTCGTAAACGATGCGTCCCTTCAGGCCGATCGTGGTATCGCCGGTGTAAAGACCGCGACCGACGCCGTATTGCGCGAACAGGTGGTTCAATTTCGACAACAACATGTGTCCTGCCATGCGTTGGCCGTCCAGCGTTTTCGCTTCACCACCGGCGAAACCGATCGTCACCCGCAGCGGTTCCGTCGGCCATTCGCTGCGCGCTCTGCACCAACCGCGCGCGTCCTCGCCGGGAACGTCCCAGCAATCGATCTCGCCCCCCGACAAGGTCACGCCCAGCAGGTTTTCGTTGATCGTGTACGCCTGCTGTTTGGCGCGGACATCGAACCCCCGCTGCTTCAGGTAATCCTGTTCGTACGCGCGGACCGCCGTGTGCTCCTTCTGGATCTCGCGGATCGGCGCCACGATCTCGTAGTCACCCAGCGCCTTCACGGTGAGGTCGAACCGGACCTGGTCGTTGCCCATCCCGGTGCAGCCGTGCGCGATCGCGCGCGTGCCGAGCTCCATCGCGCGCGTGATCGCGGCTTCGACGATCAGGTAGCGATCCGAAACCAGCAACGGGTATTGGCCCTGGTAGCCCTCCCCCGCCCATATGAACGGCTTGACGAAGTGATCCCACAACGCCGGACCGCCGTCGACGGTGACGTGCGAGGCGGCACCCAGTTCTTTCGCACGCGCTTCCACGTAGGCGTGCTCTGCGGCGCCCACGCCGCCGGTGTCGGCGAACACGGTATGCACGGCCCATCCGCGCTCCGCGAGGTACGGCACGCAGAAGCTGGTGTCGAGGCCGCCACTGAAGGCAAGCACGATGTGCTTGCCTTCGGGACCGGGGACCGGGAACCGGGGACGAGCGGTCTTGGATGTCTTTGTCATGGGCAGGTATTTCCGTTCGATGGAGCGAACCAACAACAATCGAAAGACGATCAGTCTGGTCCCTGCTCCACCACGGTGCTCGGCTCGCAGCGCACCGGGAAATTGACCGAAGCGGCAATGAAGCACGCGTGGTGCGCGTCCTCGTGCGCGGCTTCAGCCTTGGAGGCATCGCTTGCAGCCGTGATCGTGACGACCGGATGCAGTACCACTTCGGTGAAGTGACCGCCGTCTGCTACGGTCACCATGGTTCCTTCCGCGGTGTCGGTGTACGCGGTCACCACCACGCCCGCAAGCGTGGCCACATGCAGATAGGCCAGCATGTGGCAGGTGGATAGCGCTGCCACCAGCATGTCTTCGGGATTGTGCTTGCCGCCATCACCGCGGAACTTCGGATCGGACGAACCTGCGATCTCGGGTTTGCCCTCGATGCGGATCACGTGCTCGCGGCCGTAGTTGCGGTAACCGTCGGTGCCGCTGCCGTGATTGCCGGTCCATTCGACGTCCACGCGATAGCGGTGCGGATGGTCTGTCATGTCGATGTCTCCTTCTCGGGTTCGGCTGCAAGGGTCGCCATCACCGCCTTCTGCACGTGCAGGCGGTTCTCGGCCTCGTCGATCGCGATGCAGTACGGCGCATCCATCACGGCATCGGTGGCCTTGACGTTGCGGCGAAGAGGCAGGCAGTGGCTGAATACTGCGCGATGGGTCAGCGCCATCTTCGCTTCGTCCACGATGAAGTGTTCATGCGCGTCCCGAATCGGCTTTTCCGCATCCCAGCGCCCGAAGTACGGGAGCGCCCCCCAGCTTTTCGCGTACACCACGTCCGCACCGCGATAGGCGTCCTCGATGTCGTGGGTCACGCGCAGCGAGCCCCCGTTTTCGCGCGCATTGGCCTCGCCGAACACCATGTAGCGTTCGTCCAGCACGTATTCCGGCGTGGGGCACAGCAGCGTCACGTCCATGCCCATCTTGGTGGCGATCAGCAACGCGGAATTGGCAACCGCGGTGTTGAGCGGCTTCGGGTGGTACGTCCAGGTCAGCACGTACTTCCTGCCACGCAATTCGCCCAGGTGTTCCTTCAGCGCCAGCGCGTGCGCAAGTTCCTGGCACGGGTGCGTGATGGTTTCCATGTTGATCACCGGCACGGTGGCGTATTGCGCAAAGGCACGGATCACGCGGTCCTCACGATCCGTTGCCCAATCCCTGAACTTCGGGAACGCACGCACCGCGATCAAATCCACGTAGCGCGACAGCACGCGCGCCACTTCCGCAACGTGTTCCTCGGCTTCCCCGTCCATCACGGCGCCCACGTCGAATTCGATCGGCCATGCGTCCTTGCCGGGTGACAACACCACGGCATGGCCACCGAGCTGGAACGCGCCCAGCTCGAAGCTGGTGCGTGTACGCATCGACGGGTTGAAGAACAGCAGCGCGATCGACTTTCCCGCGAGCGCGCCGGCGGGGGGGGAACGCTTGAATTCGGCGGCGCGCGCGAGGAGTGCGTCGATTTCGCCGCGGCTCCAGTCTTGGGTGGTGATGAAGTGTCGTAGGGTCACGGTTCGAGTGCGTTTTGTGAAAAATTGGCCATGGATGGCGGCTTTACCCGCCCTGATTCCGGGGCCCGTCCAATCCATGGCCGGGATGACGGGAAACAAAAAACCCGGCACGGGGCCGGGTTTTTCAGTCATTCGATATTGCGTCAACGCGCGTGAATGCCTACCCGGCCGGACCTCGTGATTCCGGTCGGCGCGCGCGCGACGTCATCCCGGCGGCCGCACGGGCGCTGGTGAGGATGAAGGGCTGGGCGCAAGCGTTGGGGGTCATCTCGCGTTCACTCGATGGAAGCGAATCGTCGCACACCTCTTGCGCATGCGCAACGGGCGCGCTGCGTAACGGTGACGGGGCAGCCGTCGGCCCCAGAGCGCATCGGGATACGGTGGACATTCACTGAAGGGGGCAGCATCACGGATGATCGATCCCGCCAGACCACCCTAGTCCGCCGGCGAGATCGTCATCCTGACCCGTAGCCGCTCGCCCGGATCATACGGCAGGCGCGACATGTACACGTCGCCGCGATAGCGGTACTCGACGTCGTAGCCCACGATCTGTTGCTGCGGGGCGTAGCGGTCAACCGGACGACAGACCGTTTGCTGGCTGGTATAGCTGCGATCGTGCGCCGCCGAGACCCGGTTCCCGATCGCGCCGCCCGCGACCGCACCGGCGACCGTCGCGGCCTTGCGCCCGTCGCCCTTGCCCACGGTGTTGCCTAGCACGCCGCCGACGATGGCGCCCAGCACGGTCCCGCCGGTATGGTTGTTGTCCTCGCGGGTGACCGTTTCGGGATAGCACTCCTGCTGCGGCGGAACCGCGACGGCGGCGTACACCGGGTCGACCCGCAACACCTCGGCCCATCCATATCGCACGTTGGTGGCTTGCGCGGCCGCCGGCGGCGGTGGAGGCCCGTAGTTCTGGGCGTTGGCCGCCACGGCGAAACCGAGCAGCAGCGAGGAAACCAGGATTTTGGTCATGATGTGCTCCCCCCGGAGGCTCGCAGGACCCGCGGGTCCATCTGTGATGGGTGCCATTGGACCATCCGCATGCTGAATAAAGGCTCAAGCAATGATCGCAACCTGATAAAATTGCTTGATTATTTCGCGAACATCTTCACAGCCGGATGAGCCTTCGCCTCTACAACTCGCTGACCCGCCGCATCGAGCCTTTCGAGCCGGGGGATCCGGCGCGCGTGACGATGTATCTGTGCGGACCCACCGTGTACAGCTACGTGCACATCGGCAACGCCCGCGGTCCCGTCGTGTTCGACGTGCTGGCGCGGCTGCTGCGTCGCAAATACCCGCGCGTCGTGTACGCGCGCAACATCACCGACGTGGATGACAAGATCAACGCGGCGGCGGCCGAGGCAGGCCTGCCGATCGCCGCCATCGCCGAGAAGTTCGCGGCGATTTACCGCGAAGACATCGCGAAACTCGGTGTCGCGGCCCCGGATGTCGAACCGATGGCCACGCGGCACATCGCGGCAATCATCGCGATGTGCGAGGCATTGCTGGCGAGTCGCCACGCATACGTGGCGGAGGGCCACGTGCTGTTCGACGTCGCGAGCTTTGCCGACTACGGCGCGCTGTCCGGGCGATCGACCGACGAGCTGATCGCCGGCTCGCGCGTCGAGGTCGCGCCGTACAAGCGGAATCCCGCGGATTTCGTGTTGTGGAAACCGTCCACGCCTGAGCTGCCCGGCTGGGAAAGCCCCTGGGGCCGCGGACGCCCGGGTTGGCACATCGAGTGCTCGGCGATGGCGGCCGCGCACCTCGGCGAAACCATCGACATCCACGCCGGCGGCGTCGACCTCGTGTTCCCGCACCACGAGAACGAAATCGCGCAATCGACCTGCGCGCACGGTGGCCGGGTCTTCGCGCGCTTCTGGATCCACAACGGCATGCTGACCTTCGGCGGCGCCAAGATGAGCAAGTCCGTCGGCAATGTCCGGCAACTGCACGCGCTGCTGGAACAATACCCGCCGGAAGCGATCCGCTACGCCCTGCTCTCGGCCCATTACCGGCAGCCGCTGGATTGGTCCGATGCGCTGATCGAACAGAGCGTCGCGACGCTGGATCGGTTGTACGGCACGCTCCGGGATCTCGCCAGTGTCGAAGCGACAGCTGCCGATGCCGACTCGCCGGCGAACCTCGAAAATGCCCTGTTGGACGATCTGAATACCCCAGAGGCGATGGCCGAGCTCGCCAAGCTCGCGGACGACGCGCGACGTGCGGTTTCCCCGGCGGAACGGAGCCAAGCCAGGGCTGCACTGCTTGCGGGCGGCGCACTGCTCGGCCTGCTTCAGCAGGATCCCGAAGCCTGGTTCAAGCGCGGTGCGGAACAGGTGGATTCGACGCGTGTCGAAACCCTCATCGAAGCGCGTCGCGCCGCCCGCGCTGCCCGCGATTTCGCCCGCGCCGACGAAATCCGCAATGAACTCGCAGCGATGGGCATCGCCATCGAGGACGGTCCGCAGGGAACGCGCTGGAAAGTCACCACGCCATGAATGACATTTCCATCCAGGAGGCCCAGCAGGAAATCGTCGATGAGTTCGGCTTCTTCGACGACTGGACCGGGCGCTACCAGTACCTGATCGACCTCGGCCGCAAGCTGCCGCCGCTCACCGACACCGAGATGTCCCCGGAAAACAAAGTCGACGGTTGCCAGTCGCAGGTGTGGATCGTGGTTTCCGGCGACGCCGCGCAGCTCGACCTGCGCGCGGCCAGCGACTCGGCCATCGTTTCGGGCCTGGTCGCGCTGCTGCTGCGGGTGTATTCGGGTCGAAGCGCGCGCGAGATCCTGGACACCGATCCCGGCTTCATCAACGCGATCGGGCTCGGCAAGCATCTCTCGCCGACGCGCTCCAACGGGCTGGCCTCGATGGTCAAGACCATCAAGGCGCGCGCGGAGCGGGTGCTCGGAGAACCGGGGTAGAAAACCGGGGTCAGAGTACAGTTTCCCTGACGAAACTGCCTGCCCGGTGGGTCAATCCTCGAAACTCTACTCTGACCCCGGTTTTCCGTCAGGCGGCGTCGCCCTCGGCGCGGGCCTGCGGCTGGAGGTTGCCGCGGTAGATCAGGTAGGGCTCGGCCTGGCCATTGATCACGGCTTCGTCCACGACGACCTTGCTGACGTGTTCCAGCGAGGGCAGTTCGTACATCGTGTCGAGCAGCACGCCTTCGAGAATCGTGCGCAGGCCGCGTGCACCTGTCTTGCGCTTGATCGCGCGCTTGGCAATCGCGGTGAGCGCGTCCGGGCGGAACTCCATCTCGACATTTTCCATGTCGAACATCTTCTTGAACTGCTTGGTAATCGCGTTTTTCGGCTCGGTCAGGATCTTGACCAGCGCTTCCTCATCCAACTCGTCGAGGGTGGCGACGACCGGCAGGCGCCCGACGAACTCGGGGATCAGCCCGTACTTGACCAGGTCCTCGGGCTCGACGTTCGCGAGCAGGGTCCCCACGTTCTGGCGGCGTTCCTTGCTGCGGATCTCGGCGGCGAAGCCGATGCCGGTGGTTTCGGAGCGCTGCTGGATGATCTTCTCCAGCCCCGAGAACGCCCCGCCGCACATGAACAGGATGTTGCGGGTGTCGACCTGCAGAAATTCCTGCTGCGGGTGCTTGCGGCCGCCCTGCGGGGGCACCGAGGCGATGGTGCCCTCGATCAGCTTCAGCAGCGCCTGCTGCACGCCCTCGCCCGACACGTCGCGGGTGATCGACGGGTTCTCGCTCTTGCGCGAGATCTTGTCGATCTCGTCGATGTAGACGATGCCGGTCTGGGCCTTCTCGACGTCGTAGTCGCACTTCTGCAGGAGCTTCTGGATGATGTTCTCGACGTCCTCGCCGACGTAACCCGCTTCGGTGAGCGTGGTCGCATCGGCGATCGTGAACGGCACGTTGAGCATCCGCGCCAGCGTTTCCGCGAGCAGCGTCTTGCCGCTGCCGGTCGGTCCGATCAGGAGGATGTTGGACTTGGCCAGCTCGATGTCATCGTTCTTGGCGCGCGACTCCATCCGCTTGTAGTGGTTGTACACCGCCACCGCCAGCGACTTCTTGGCGCGGGTCTGCCCGATCACGTACTGGTCGAGCGTCTCCATGATCTCGCGCGGCTTCGGGAGCTGGGTCCGCCCGGAAGCGGCCTTTTCCTCCAGTTCCTCGCGGATGATGTCGTTGCAAAGCTCGACGCATTCGTCGCAGATGAACACGCTGGGGCCCGCGATC
>DASSNH010000321.1:0-6751 GCA_035701405.1 Rhodanobacteraceae bacterium | reverse complement strand
TTCCTTCACCATCTGCGCGCCCATGTTCTCGAACTTGTCGGCGAGCTCCACTTCCTTCGCCACGGACACGCCGTCCTTGGTGATGGTGGGGGCGCCGAAGCTCTTCTCGAGCACGACGTTGCGGCCCTTGGGGCCGAGGGTCGCCTTGACCGCGTTGGCCAGGGCGTTGACGCCGCGCACCATGCGGCTGCGCGCGTCTTCGGAGAAACGGATTTCTTTGGCTGCCATGGTTGGATTCCTGTAATGCTTTGCGTTCGATCGTCATGCCGGCGAAGGCCGGCATCCAGGGAGCTTGCGAAGAAGCTGGGTTCCGGCCTGCGCCGGAATGACGGCTGGGAATTCGGAGGGCTCGATCAGCCTTCGATGATCGCCATCAGGTCTTCTTCGCGCATGACGAGCAGTTCCTCGCCTTCGACCTTGACCTCGGTGCCGGAATACTTCCCGAACAGCACCTTGTCGCCGGCCTTCACGCCCATCGGACGGACCTTGCCGTCTTCCTGGATCTTGCCGGTGCCCACGGCGACCACTTCGCCCTTGATGGGCTTTTCGGTCGCGGTGTCGGGGATGACGATGCCGCCCGCGGACTTGGTTTCCGCTTCAAGGCGCTTGATGATGACGCGGTCGTGCAACGGACGAAGCTTCATAACGACTCCAGCTGCGTTGGGGGGGATGAAAGGGGTTGGCGTTGTTAGCACTCAACAACGACGAGTGCCAATTGTAGGTCCGGATCCGGCCGTTTCAAGTAGGAGCGCGCCATGCGCACGACCGAATCGAGTGGGACCAGACGGTCGCGGGCACCGCCCGCTCCTACAATCCATGCCTTGTGACCGACCGATTTCCGAGCCCATGGCCACGCCGCTGCTTTGCCTTTCCACCTGTCCGGACGCCGAAACCGCGACCCGTATCGCCCGCGCGCTGGTCGAGGAGCGGCTGGCCGCCTGCGTGAACCGGCTGCCGGGCGTCCAGTCCGTCTATCGCTGGCAGGACAAGGTGGTCGACGATGCCGAGGTGCTGCTGGTGGTCAAGACCACCAGCGAGCGTTTCGAGGCCTTGCGTGACCGCCTCGTGGAACTGCACCCCTACGAGGTGCCCGAGCTGGTCGCGATCGAGGTCAGCGGCGGTCACCGGGCGTACCTCGACTGGATCGCAGCCGAGACCGTCCCCCAGTGAGGCGCCTGTACACGCCATCCTGAACCGGACGCGTTCGAGGGTGCAGTCGGCTCCGCCGCCGGGCTTTGCGGAGCGGCTACCCCACAAGGGATACCGGCTGCCCCGCCCCGGGCATTCGGAGTAGCATAAGTGGCCTGCCAGCGGTGCAGGCGGCGGCGCCAGCCGCGGACAGACAGGGGGCAATCCCTCTGGAGGTTCGTATGAACAGCACCATGTTGTTCGGGCGTCGTTCCTCATTCGCACTGGCACTGCTGGCCGCCGTCGCGCTCCCGCCGGCAGCCAGCGAGGACGCGCCGACCGACGCGCAAGTGATCGCCAGCGCCCGAAGCGCTGCGCCCATGGAGGTCGCAAAGGACGCAACCATCATGGCGATGGAGGCCGGCGGCAAGATGCGCACGGTGCGCCAAGGCCATAACGGTTTCACCTGCATACCCGATTCCCCGTCCACCCCGGGGCCGGACCCGATGTGCATGGATGCCAACGGATTGGCGTGGGCGCGCGCCTGGGCCGGGCACGAACCGCCGCCGGCCGGAAAGATCGGCTTCATGTACATGCTGCAGGGCGGCACCGACGCCAGCAACACGGACCCTTACGCAACCGAGCCGAACTCCGGCAACCACTGGGTGAAGACCGGCGCGCACGTAATGGTCGTCGGGGCGGATGCGGCCTTCTACGACCAATACCCGAAGAGCGCCGACCCGAATACGAAAATGCCGTATGTGATGTGGGCCGGCACGCCCTACCAGCACCTGATGGTGCCGGTGCAATAACGAAACCGCCGATGCAGCCGGATTCCCGGGCGGTGCCATGCCGCCCGCCGCGGTGCATCGGTGTCCGGCACGCCCGATCCGGATCGGGCGCTGAGTCGAACGCATCCGCCAGACGACGCGTCGACTGGCGGCTTCGCGCCGTGCCTGCGACAATTCCTGCGGGCTCCCCGGCTCGTTCGCCCCTGCATCGCTGCGCGATGCAGTTCAACCCGCGGTTCGCGTTCGCGCACTACCGTCACGTCGTACGCCGAAATGCATTCCGGAACGATGATGGCAGGCGCCGGTCTTTCCTTGCAGTCATGAAGATGCCAGCTCCCCGAAAATCACTCTCGCGCCTGCTCCTGGTGGCGGCGCTGTTGCTCGCCGCTGCGGGCGCGTACGCCCAGAGCACGAGTCCGGGCGGCGGCCTGCTGCCGGTGACCGAGGCCTTCGCGCTCAAGGCCACGGTCGACCGACCCGGCCGGATCGCCCTGCACTTCGACATCGCGAAGGACTACTACCTCTACCGCGGCCGCATCCACGCGAAGATCCTGACCGCCGGCGTCAAGGCCGGCGCGCTCGACCTGCCGCCCGGCAAGCAGGAGCACGACGAGTACCTCGGGGACGTGGAGATCTACCACGGCAGCGTCGACGGCACCCTGCCCTTCAGCGCGAGCGGCGCGATGCCGGCCACCCTGAAGGTCACCGTGTCCTATCAGGGCTGCCACGAAGTCACGCCCAAGATCTGCTACCCGCCGAACGCGGAAACCTTCACGTTGCCCACCAGCGGCGGCGGGCCGGTCGGCGGAAGCCGGGCCGCGGGAGGTCCCGCGGGAACGGCGATTACCGCATCGCTCGGTACCTCGCCGCCGTCCAGTCCCCAACCGCCCGGCGCAGGCGGCCGGAGTGGAACCACGTCGGCGGCGGGCCCGCTTTCCATCGGACTCCCCTTCGCGCTGCTGCTTGCCTTCGCCGGTGGCCTGATCCTGAACCTGATGCCGTGCGTGCTGCCGGTGCTCGCGATCAAGGCCGTGGGCGTGCTGGAGAGCAACACCACTCGGGCGGAATCGCGCCGCCATGCCCTGGCCTACGGCGCAGGCGTGATCGCGACATTCCTCGCCATCGGTCTCGCGATCCTGGGCCTGCGCGGTGCTGGTCAGGCGACCGGCTGGGGCACCCAGTTGCAGCAACCGGTGATCGTCGCGGTGCTGGCCTGCGTGCTGTTCGCGGTGGGGCTGTCGATGTCGGGCGTCGTGAGTTTCGGTTCGCGGCTCGGCAACCTCGGCGGCGGATTGACCCGGCGCGGCGGCACCGCCGGGCACTTCTTCACCGGCGTGCTGGCGGTGATCGTGGCAAGCCCCTGCACCGCGCCGTTCATGGGCGTGGCCCTCGCCTACGCGTTCGTGGCGCCACCTGCGCACCAGATCCTGGTGATGCTGGTACTCGGCATCGGCCTCGCGCTGCCGCTGACCCTGATCGGGCTGGTCCCGATGCTGGCGCGGCTGCTGCCGAAGCCCGGGCGCTGGATGGAGACGCTCAAACAAGTCCTCGCGTTTCCGATGTACCTGTCGGCCGTGTGGCTGGTCTGGGTGCTGGCGCACCAGCGCGGCGCCGACGCGGTGGCACTCGTATTGGTAGCGATGGTGCTGGTCGCCGCGGCGGCCTGGTGGCATGGACGCGCTCCATCCGGGCGCAGGCTCGGCCATGTCTTCACCGCAGTCCTGGTGCTCGCCGCCATCGCATCGTTCTTCGCCGTCGCGCGCGTCGCTCCGCCCACGCGGTCCGCAGACGCGCGGGGCGATGCGGTGGTTTTCAGCCCCGGCAAGCTCCAGTCATTGCGCAATGCCGGAACACCGGTGTTCGTGGATATCGGCGCGGACTGGTGTGTCACCTGCAAGGCGAATGAGTACGCGGTCCTGGACACCAGCAGTTTCCAGGATCTCCTCGAGACGACAGGCGCGGTGTACATGAAAGGCGACTGGACGGATGTGGATCCGGAGATCGGCGCCTACCTTCGCGAATTCCACTCGCCGGGCGTGCCGCTGTACGTGGTATATCCGCGCGGCGGCGGCGCCGGACATGCGCTGCCGACGGTGCTGACGGCTTCGCTGGTTCGCCATGCGCTGGTCCGTGCCGACACGGAGCCGGCGGCCCGATGATGGACCGCCGCATGGTCCTGATCCTGGTCCTGGCGTGCGTCGCGGCCGCAGGCGGATGGTGGCTGCAGGCACGCTTGACGGCGGCGCCTCGCCAGCAGCAGCCCGCCGCGCCGGCCGGCGTGACCGTGCTCGGTCCCGGCGATTCGGTGGGCGCCTATGCGCTGCCCGGCATCGACGGGCGCACGACTTCGCTCGCCGCGTGGCGCGGCAAGGTGGTGCTGCTCAACTTCTGGGCCACCTGGTGCGCACCGTGCCGCGAAGAGATGCCCGCGCTCGCGAAACTGCAGCGCGAGCACGCCGCAGACGGCCTGCAGGTCATCGGCATCGCGATGGACCAGCCCCAGTCGGCGGCTGCCTTCCTGAAGCGGATGCCGGTGGACTACCCGATCCTGATCGGCATCGACGCCGATCCGGTGCCGACCACCACCTTCGGCGACACCGCCGGGCTCTTGCCTTACAGCGTGCTGATCGGACGCGACGGGCGCATCCTCGAGACCAAGCTGGGCGTGCTCGATCCCCCTACCATCGATGCATGGCTGGAAACGGCAAGCGAGGGCGCTGATGGCCGTTCCGCACCCAAGGGGGCCTGATCCCACTTGGACCGCGTCGCGGCCGAATCATGGATCGATCGCAGCATGAAACACGCAAGGAACTCCGCCGATCTCCCGCGATTCCAGCCCGAACGCTGGACAAAGCATGAATGACGGTTCAGACTTGCGGGCTTCCGGTCAACCTCCGCGGGCGTGCCGAGCGTGGCGCAGATCCTGGTCATCCACGGACCCAACCTCAACCTGCTCGGCGGCCGCGAACCGGCGGTGTACGGCCGCCACACCCTCGCCGAGATCGAGGCCATGCTCGTCGATCGGGCGGAGCAGGCCGGCCACGGGCTGCAGACTTTCCAGTCCAACGCCGAGCACGCACTCATCGAGCGGGTCCAGCGCGCGCCCAATGAAGACATCGGGTTCATCCTGATCAACCCGGCCGCCTTCACCCATACCTCGGTGGCCCTCCGCGACGCGCTCGCCGCCGCCGCGGTTCCGTTCATCGAGGTGCACCTGTCCAACCCGCACGCGCGCGAACCGTTTCGCCACCGGTCGTATTTTTCCGACCTCGCGGTGGGCGTGGTCGCCGGGTTCGGCGCCGACAGCTACCGCTACGCGCTGGACGCCGCGATCCAGCGACTCGGTGCCCATCCACCCATCCATCCCGATCCTTCCGCGCCGGCTGAAGGACACTGACCGAGGCCACCATGGACCTGCGCAAAGTAAGAAAGCTGATCGAACTGCTGGAAGAATCCAATCTCTCGGAACTCGAGATCCGGGAAGGCGAGGAAACGGTCCGGCTTTCGCGCTTTCCGGCCACCGGCGCCATTGCGCAACAATTCGCGCCAGCACCGCAGCCGATGATGGCACCCGTCGTGGCTGCTTCCGCGGCTGCCGCGCCTTCCTCCAGCGCGGCGTCGCCGCAGGAATCGGGCCTGCCCGCCGGCAACGTGGTGCGCTCACCGATGGTCGGCACGTTCTACGCCGCACCCTCGCCGGGCGCGGAACCGTTCGTCACCGTCGGTCAGCAAGTGAAGGTCGGCGACCCGCTGGGCGTGATCGAGGCCATGAAGATGTTCAACCAGATCGAGGCCGAAGTCGCCGGCACCGTCATCGCCATCGTCGCCGAAAACGGCGAGGCAGTGGAGTTCGACCAACCGCTGTTCGTGATCGGCTGATGCCCGTGCTAGACAAAGTTTTGATCGCGAACCGCGGCGAGATCGCGCTGCGCGTGCTGCGCGCCTGCCAGACCATGGGCATCAAGACCGTCGCGGTGCATTCGACCGTCGACCGCAACCTCAAGCACGTCGGCATGGCCGACGAGGCCGTATGCATCGGGCCGGCACCGTCCGCGCAGAGTTACCTCAACGTGCCGGCCATCATCGCCGCGGCCGAAGTCACCGACGCATCCGCGATCCACCCGGGCTACGGGTTTCTCTCCGAAAACGCCGACTTCGCCGAGCAGGTGGAGCGATCGGGCTTCGTGTTCGTGGGCCCCACCGCGCCAGTGATCCGCATGATGGGCGACAAGGTGGAAGCCATCAAGGCGATGAAGGCCGCGGGTGTGCCCTGCGTGCCGGGCTCGGACGGCCCCCTCGACGACGATGTCGAGCGCAGCATCCGGATCGCGCGTGACATCGGCTATCCGGTGCTGATCAAGGCCGCGGGCGGCGGCGGCGGGCGCGGCATGCGCGACGTGCATACCGAGGCCCATCTCGGCAATGCGATCGCGACCACCCGCGCCGAGGCGCGCGCCGCGTTCGGCAACGATCAGGTATACATGGAGAAGTTCCTGGAGAACCCGCGCCACGTCGAAATCCAGGTGCTCGCCGACGGCCAGGGCAACGCCATCCATTTGTGCGAGCGCGACTGCTCGATGCAGCGCCGCCACCAGAAGGTGGTCGAGGAAGCACCGGCACCCGGCATCACCCCGGAGATGCGCGCGGAGATCGGCAGGATCTGCACCGACGCCTGCATCCGCATCGGCTACCGCGGCGCCGGAACCTTCGAGTTCCTGTTCCAGGACGGGCGCTTCTACTTCATCGAGATGAACACCCGGATCCAGGTCGAGCACCCGGTCACCGAACTCATCACCGGCGTCGACCTGGTGCGCGAACAGTTGATGATCGCG
>DASSNH010000320.1:0-12773 GCA_035701405.1 Rhodanobacteraceae bacterium | reverse complement strand
CGCCTCCATTTATCAAGTCGCGCGTCACGTTCTCGCTGAAGCCGTCGAGTTTGATGCGCTGCCAGGAAAGGTCGCCATAAGGGCCCGTGCGCCAGCTGCCGAAATCGATCCACCAGCCGCCGGTCAACGCGAAGGCCGTGTGCGAACCGGAGGTGCTGCCCTGCTCGTAGCGGACGGTCGGGCCGATCGGGATATTCCGGTGGATGTTGCTGTAGCCCAGATGTCCGAAGCTTCCAATTGCGCCGACGTATCCCTGGTTGGCCCAGTTCCACATCACGTAGCCGCTGGCCAGGATGTCCTGGAGCTTGAATCCGCCTGCGTTGCCGGCGAAGTCATCCTTTTGCTGGCCGATGGTCAAGGCCATCCCGGCGGTCACCATTTCCGACGGATGAACGTCCGCGCCGATGTTGAGGGTGTTGACGTCGTTGCTGCTCTTGGGCGAATTGACCTGTGCATCGAGCCGCTGGCGCGCGTAATCGTAATTGGCCCAAAGTCGCAAGCCGTTGCCGGGTGCCGCGGCCATACCGGCCGTGCCCTGGTTGATGATCGAGCGCTTGAGGCTCTCGTTGACCTGAAGCGGAGCTTCGGCGAGCAGCGACATCTGGCCGGGCGCGATGACGATCGATTCCGCGTACTGCGCCAATATCGCGTGGGCGGCCGTGGTCGGATGTACGCCGTCGGCGAACAGGTACGTGTTCTCGGTTCCCGGCTGGTAGGTGACGGTGGCGCCGGGCGTTCCGGCGGGCAGGCATTCGAACGAGCTGCCGTCGCCACCGGTGCAGGCCGGCTCGGTGACATTGGTGAATCCGTAGCGGCCTGGGTCGGCGATGATTTCATTGAGCATCGCGAAGGCGTTGACCGGGATGATGTTGACGCCGGCGTTGGCGAGCCCCGCGTTCAAGGTGTTGTTGAAGGTCAGTGCCAGCCCTGTGAGCTGGGCCGCGGCGTCCGGGCCCTGGGCAATGCCCGACGGCGTCAGCCCGATATTCGGCAGGTTGAATACCATGACGTAGCGCGCGCCGGAGTTCCCGAGCTGCTGGATCATGCCCACCTCGGTCGCGGCCGCCTGCTGGATGCTGGCCTGGGCCTGGTCCGCGGTCATCAGGCTGGATACGCCGGCCCCGGCGAGTACCGCCGCCGTGACCTGTTCGGTGACGGCCGGCGTGATCTGGGCCGTGAACGCGGCGATGGCGTCGGGATCGTTCGGGATCAGGCCGAACGTGATCGCCTGCTGGACCTGCGCCGCGATGGTCTGCTGGATCAATGTCTGCGCGGTTGCGGCGGCCACCACCGAGGTGCCGGCATAGAATATGTCGTTCGCGCCGCCCCAGACCGAATAAAGTGCGTTCGGATCCGCCTTGCCGCCGGTCGCCTGCAGGTACAGCCCGAGCTGGGACGGCAGCGTCGGGACCGTCGAGGGCGTGCCGGGCGAGTTGTTGACCACGCCGGCGCCGCCGAACGCGAAGTCGGTGCCGCCCGCCAGTGAAGGCGTCACCGGCGCCCCGAAGTAGCCGGCGATCTCCTCCACACCGACCTGCCCCGGATTGGTGGTGAACCGCATGATCTGCGGCAGTTCCATCGCGAGCGACAGGTTGCCGTCGTCGCTCAGACTGTCACCGAACACCACGACCTGGTCGAACAGGCCGGCGTGCGTGGAAGGCTGCGCGGGGGGCGCGGATTGTGCGAAGGCGGCGGAACTTGCAAGCGCCAGCGCCACGGCGCAGGCTAGGTGACGGGGGCGAAGCATTCGGGGAATCTCCCAACGCCGAGTGGCGGACCGCCGCAAGCCTAATACAGACGTTTGTTTTATTCCATCCGGCGGCGTATGGCGGAAGCGTCGTGCTTGCGGTTTGTCCGCTGGCTGCGCGGCGGTGAACGCCCGGCCAGAGAAGGCCGGGCCGGTGCCCACCACCCTCGGGGACGAATTCTGGCCAAGGTGCGGCCTGCGGGCGTGAGCCATCGCACCGGACGCGTCAACGGCGTGGCCAGCTTGTCCATGAACCGCGTGGAGAAGAGTGCAGCGATCAGCGCGCCGCACGCCAGGCACAGGAGCACCTGCAGCGGCGGCACGATCTCGTGCGAGAGCCATGCGAAAACGCCGGCAGCAAGCAAGCCGCGGATCAGGAAGCCGTGCATCAAATAAGTGGTGAGGCTGCGCCGACCGAACCCGGCCCACAGGGGCCGGCGGGGCACCAGGGCGATGGCCGCCAATGCGCACGCCGAGGACGCCGCCAGCAGGGCCAGTCGGATCGCGGCGCCCGGCACGGCATCCACATTAAGTGTCGCGTAGCCGACCGATGCGTAGAGCCATTGCGGATCCAGCCCGCGCAGCCACCACGCGCCGGCGCCCGCGGCCGCGAGGACCACCACCGCGCAAACCCTTGCGCCGCGCGAAGCGCCGAGGCGCTGCAACTGCTGCGCCCCGATCCGGTGGCCGAGCAGGAACAACGGAAAGAACACCAGCGTGCGGGACAGCGAGAACGGATACCCGATCCACGGCGCGAGGCCCGCGGCGAGTGCGATCGCGACCGCCGCCGGTAGTGCCCAGCGATGCGCGAACAACGGCAGCATCAGCCGCCAGCACACGAGGCTCGGCAGGTACCACAACAGCCAGTACGGCGTGAGGTAACCCTGCGACCAGTCATTGCCGGGGAAGAGCAGGGCGTCCCAGGCCGGGTACAACGTCTGGAAGATGACGTAGGGCACCAGCAGCCCGGTCGCGAGCCCGAGCAACCGCCGGTGCGTCAGTGTCCGCTTGGACAGCGCGCCGGAGATCAGGATGAAGCCCGGCATGTGGAACAGGTAGATCCAGCGGTACAGCGTGTCCGAAAACGGCCCCGTGTTGACGAGTTGTTCCAGCAGGTGGCCGACCACCACCAGCGCGATGAGCACGAAGCGGGCATTGTCGAGCGCCAGGTAGCGTTCAGGCCGCCGACTGGCCCGCGGCGCGCCGGTCGCGAATTCGTGCGAGAGGCGTCGGCCTACGCGACGCAATGGGCGATAGACGGTCTCGGTCCAGTTGTCGGTGGCTTCGCGGATCATCCGCGCGGTGTTCCTCCGTATGGCCGCAGCCGTGCCTGCGGCCGGTAGCCCATGAAATGGATTGACGCGTTACGCGCCGTGCGCGCATTGCACGCTTGGACCATGATTGCGGCGGGCGCGTTAACGAGGTCCGAACGCGGTCGGCGCGTAGCGCGGGCGTTCAGTTCAAATAGGCCGGCTGAAGGAGCGACGCGATGGAGCCGGCGCAGCGGATCTGGCGCACCGGTTCGCCATCGCCGGCTCCGTCCTTTGGGCATGAGCCGGCCTATGCCGTGACGTCACGCCGCGCGGCTGTCTCCCCGCTTCAAGTGCACCAGCAGCAGCGAAATCGCCGCGGGCGTCACGCCGCTGATCCGGCGCGCCTGCCCGACGGTCGCGGGACGCACACGCTTCAATTTCACCGACACTTCGGCAGACAGTCCGCGCACGCGGTCGTAATCGAAGTCATCCGGAATCGACGTGGATTCGTGGTGGCGCTGGCGCTCGATTTCGTCGCGCTGGCGCTCCAGGTAACCGGCGTATTTCGCCTGCACTTCGACCTGCGCGGCGACGTCCTCGCGCTCGACCGCGGGACCGAAACCGTTCGTCGCGACGAGCATCGAGTAGCCGAGTTCCGGGCGGCGCAGCAACTCCAGCGCGGTGGCTTCGTGCGAAAGCGTGATGCCCCGTTCCGACTGCAACGCCGCGCCGAGCGCATTGGCAGGCGTTGCACATAGCGACTTCAAACGCGCGGTTTCGCGTTCCACCGCATCGCGTTTCGCGCGCATTGCGTCGAAACGTTCCCGCGGCACCGCGCCGAGTTGGAAACCTGTCTCGGTCAGGCGCAGGTCGGCGTTGTCTTCGCGCAGGTGCAAGCGATATTCGGCGCGGGACGTGAACATCCGGTACGGCTCGATGGTGCCGTTGGTGGTGAGGTCGTCGATCAGCACGCCGATGTAGGCTTCGTCGCGGCGCGGCCACCAGGGTTCCCCGCCGCGAGCCATGCGCGCGGCATTCAGACCGGCGACAAGGCCTTGCGCCGCGGCTTCCTCGTAGCCCGTGGTGCCGTTGATCTGGCCCGCGAGATGCAAACCCCCGATGGCTTTGGTCTCGAGCCACGGGTGCAGTCCGCGCGGATCGAAATAGTCGTATTCGATCGCGTAGCCGGGGCGCGTGATGTGCGCGCGTTCGAAGCCGGGGATCGAATGCACCAGTTCCGTTTGCACGTCGAACGGCAATGAGGTCGAGATGCCATTCGGGTAGATTTCGATGGCGTCCAGCCCTTCCGGCTCGATGAAGACCTGATGCGAGGCCTTGTCGGCGAATCGCACCACCTTGTCCTCGATCGACGGGCAATAACGTGGACCAGTGCCTTCGATCTTGCCGGTATAGAGCGGTGAACGGTCGAGGCCCGCGCGGATGATGTCGTGGGTGCGCTCGCTGGTATGGGTGATCCAGCATGGCACCTGGCGTGGATGCTCGTCGCGCGAGCCGAGGTACGAGAACACCGGCAACGGATCGTCGCCGGGCTGTTCCTCGAACACCGAATAATCGAGCGTGCGCGCATCGATGCGTGGCGGCGTGCCGGTCTTCAGCCGATCGGCGCCGAGCGGCAGTTCGCGCAGACGCTTCGCGAGCGTCGTTGCAGGCGGATCGCCCGCGCGACCGCCCGAGTGGTTTTCCAGGCCGATGTGGATCTTGCCGGCGAGGAAGGTGCCGACGGTGAGCACCACGCGCCGGGCACGGATCGTCAAACCCATTTGCGTGACGACGCCGACGACGCGCCCGGATTCGATCACGAGGTCGTCGACGGCCTGCTGGAACAGCTCCAGGTTCGGCTGCCGCTCGACGGTGTGCCGAATCGCCGCCCTGTACAGGACGCGGTCGGCCTGGCAGCGCGTCGCACGCACCGCGGGTCCTTTCGATGCATTGAGCGTGCGCCACTGGATCCCGGCACGATCGGCCGCGTGCGCCATCGCGCCGCCGAGGGCATCGATCTCCTTGACGAGGTGGCCCTTGCCGATCCCGCCGATCGCGGGATTGCAACTCATCTGGCCGATGGTTTCGATGTTGTGGGTCAACAGGAGCGTGCGGGCGCCGCAGCGCGCCGACGCCAGCGCGGCCTCGGTGCCGGCATGGCCGCCGCCGACCACGATAACGTCATAACGGTGCATGGAATCCATAGGTATGTGCTTGAGCGTCGCGCGGCTGGGCTATCGTGTGGGGCGGACACTATCCGTCGCCATTCCTCGCGCCGGCGACCGGTGACTGCCCTACGCTTCCGGACAGACCACGATCAGGTCAGAAGCGGTCGCCGCGTGTCACTTGCCTTGAACGTTGGTCCCCGAACCCAACGATCACGCCGCCTGCATCGGTATCGAATCCCGAAAGCCCGTCGAGACAATCGTTGCGAATTGTCACGCGCCCCGTGTGCGGTGCACGTAATCCGGCCCCTACCCGGCGACGTCACATTCTCTTGCAAATTTCCGCTGCCGTGCCCGATGGATTGGCATGCGACCTGCAGAAATACTCCCAAGCTCCGCCGACGCAGCCGCTGCGAACGGCAGGAGACCGGCAGCAACAACCCGGTCTCCGCGTCGGCGGAAGCACCAGGAAAGGCGATGCACGAAAGGAACTGGCGCCCGGCGGTCATCAGGAACAGGGGGAATCCAGAGTAACCGTGTTCCGGGCGCCAGATTGGGAAAAATCATCGGGTGCCGAAGTGGCGAAACGATATCGCGACTGCCCCTTTGGCGGAAGAGTATCAGCGGATGCGGATGAACGCCACTTGAAGGATTCGGAAGGATCCGGAGGGGGTTTCCGGGGTTTCCCGCAAGAACAGGAGAGCTGTCAATGAACTTCATCGACATGACCAAAGAAGAATGGGAAGAGGTGCGCCGGCACCACGACGAGCTGGTCCAGATGGGACGACTCGAGCTCGAGGCCGAGGGGATCCGCGAATGCCGCCCCGCCGGGGCCTCGCCGGAGGCGGCGAACCATCCGGTCGGGCGGCGGCTGTGCGAGCTGGACGACATGGTCTTCGGCGTCTCGCACTGAATCGATTCGGGGGGCGGAGGCGGGGAGCGTGACACACCTTGCTCCCCGCCTTCTTTTTTGCCTGGCGCAGCGGTCGACCGAGCCTCCTACTGGACCTTCGTGCCGGTGTTGGTACCTGTACGCGAAGCGGCCGGCGGAGCGGCCCGCATCGGCATGGCAGGCCGGAAACTCGGTTGCGGCGCGGCAACCGGTGCGCGGCTGGCAGCCTGCGGCGCCGGCATCCTCATGGGAGCAGCCGCGGGACGCGCAGCAGGGGTGCCGAAGGATGTCGCACGGGGCGCTTGGCCGCCACTGTAGCTGGGCATCGCCGGAACGGCGCTGAAGTTCGGCACCGCCGCGCCTTGCCGCGGCGAGCGCACGTAGTGGTCGTGCCGCCAAGCAGTCCTCTCCATGGCTCGCTCGCGGCCGGCGTTGAAGTCCGGCTGCGAATTCCCCGCGGTGTGGGGAACATCGACCGGAAGCGAGGAGGCATCGTCATGCCGCCAGGATCCGTTGTCGTGATCGTGGTGATGCCCGTGGTGGCGATTCCCGCAGCGCCACGAACCGCATCCCCATGAGGCGTAACCGGTCGTGTACCACGGCCCCCAGTAGCCCGGGAAATTCCAGACGTTGGAAATCCCGAGGTTGAATATCCACTGCGAACCGTAGTCGTAACCGTACCCGTAGCCATATCCTGGCCCGTAGTACCCGTAGGGACTGCTGTAAGGCCGGGTGCCGTTGTAGTAGCCATACCCGCTGGTGCCAGCGTAGTAAGGTCCTGTTCCGTAGTAGTCGTAATAACCTTGGCCTGAGTAGGGGCCGTCGCCGGTGTAATAGCCGCCGCTGCCCGCAACGCCCGGTTGCACGAATGAATAGCCGGTAGCGCAGCCGGCCAGCAGCAGGACCCCGGCCCCGAACACCGCCAGACGCGCACCGCGCGCCACTGCCCGCATTTCACCAGTTTTGCGCATGGCACACCTCCGGGCCTGCCGCCAATTCCTGTACCCGATGGTACACCTTCGGACGGCCGCGTGCAGGCACGGAGTACCGACATTCAGCAGCCGGCTCGTAGCCCGGATGGATCGAAGTGTCATCCGGGTGCTTCGCGAGACTTTCCCTGATTGATTCGCGACATCCATGTCTCGCCCGCGCGACTCGGCCATCCTTGGCACTCGCCTTTCGGGCCGGTTGCGCCGACTGCGTTTGCGATCCTGCAGACGCAGTCGTTTCAATCCGGGCTACGCGCCAGGTCCACGTTTCGAAGAGGCTCGGCCAGCTCCGTACCCCGGATGAAACGCAGTGGAATCGGGGAGCGGTTTGCGGGAGTTTCCCGTTTCACTCCATCCCGGCTACGCGTCTACGCGCCGGATCCCGGCTTCCGGTCGTCGGCGGCCAGCACGCGGGTCAGGATTTCTGTGAGGTCCGGCGAGTGGCCGCCGCGCGCCAGCAGTTCCCGCAAGGCACCCTCGGCGGAAGCCCGGCGGCCGGGCTCCAGCCGCGGCCAGTCCTCGAACGCCTTGGCGAGACGCGCGGCCAGCTGTGGATTCCTGGTGTCGATCTCGGCAAGCTTGCCCGCAAACCAGCGATGGCCTGCACCATCGGGTCGATGGAATGCGACGGGATTGGCGCGCGCGAACGCGCCGAGCAGGGCATGCACCCGGTTGGGGTTGGCGAGGTCGAAGGCCGGATCGGCTTCGAGCGCCTGCACGCGCGCCAGCATGTCGTGGACCGGCGCGGTGGCCTGCAGCGAGAACCACTTGTCGAGTGTCAGCGCGTCGCCGTCGAAGCTTTCGCGGTACAGGCGCAGCGCATCGGCGGCTTGCGGTGCGCCACGGCGCACCAGCGTCGCCAGCGCAGCCAACCGGTCGGTCATGCCACGCGCATCGCGGTACTGCGCGAATGCGAGTTCGGCACCCTGTTCAGGGTCGAACCTTGCAAGCAGCGCCAACACCCGCGCCTTCAGGCGCCGGCGTGCGGCCGCATCCTGGTCGAGCGAACCGGTTTCGTTCGCGTGCAGTTCGCGGTACGCCGCGCGCAGCGCTTCACCGAGCCGTGCCGCCAGTGCATTCTCGAGCGCCTCGCGCGCCGCGTGCACGGCGTCCGGATCGAACGGGGCGTGGCGCACGCCGAGTTCGATCGCCGAAGGCAGCGACAGCAAGTCCGCGAGCAGGGCGGGATCGATCGAACGCGCGCGCTCGGCGAACAGCCGCGCCAATGCGTCCAGCCATGCGTCCACCGCCGGATGTTCGCGCTGGCCGGCCAGTATCTCGTCGAAGGCGCGGCCCGCCAATTCCTGCGCCGCGTTCCAGCGATCGAAGCCTTCGGTTTCGTGGCCGAGCAGCAACGCGAGTTGTTCCGCGCTGTAGTCGAACGCGACGCGAACCGGGGCGGAGAATCCGCGGCACAGCGATGGCGTCGGTTCCGAGGCGACGTCCGTGAACACGAAACGCTGTTCGGCACGGTCGAGTTCCAGCACGTGGTCGGTTGAAGCGTTTGGATTGCCACCATCCACGCGGCATGCCAACGGTGCACCCGCGCGCGCGAACAATGCGATCCGCACCGGAATCGGCAGCGGTTGCTTGTGCGGTTGTCCGGGGGTCGGTGGCGTGCGCTGCGACAGCGTGAGGGTGTAGCGCCTGGCCGGCGCGTCGTATTCGCCGCTGGCGCGGACCTCGGGCGTGCCCGCTTGCGCATACCACGCCAGGTACGGGGACAAGTCGGCGTCGTTGGCTTCGCCGAGCGCCGCCAACAGGTCCTCGATCGTGACCGCCTGGCCGTCGAAACGCGAGAAATACAAGTCGGTGCCGCGCCGGAAGCCGTCGCGGCCGAGTTTGCCCGCGAGCATCCGGATCAGCTCGGCACCCTTCTCGTACACCGTCGCGGTGTAGAAATTGTCGATCGCCTGGTATTCGGCGGGACGAACCGGGTGCGCGAGCAGCCCCGCGTCTTCTGCGAATTGGGCGCGGCGCAGCGTCGCGACATCCTCGATGCGTTTCAGCGCGGCCGAGTGCATGTCCTCGCAGAACGAATGCTCGCGGAACACCGTGAAGCCTTCCTTGAGGCTCAACTGGAACCAGTCGCGGCAGGTGACCCGGTTGCCGCTCCAGTTGTGGAAATACTCGTGCCCGATCACCGCTTCGACGCGGCGGTACTCGTCGTCCGTGGTGACCCGCGGGTCGGCCAGCAGGTACTTCGAGTTGAAGATGTTGAGGCCCTTGTTCTCCATCGCGCCCATGTTGAAATCATCGGTCGCGACGACGTTGAACACCGGCAGGTCGTAATTGCGGCCGTAGGCGCGCTCGTCCCAGCGCATCGCGCGCTCCAGCGCATCCATCGCGTAGTGGCAGCGATCGATCGCACCGTCTTCGGCCCACAGGCGCAGGGTGACATCGCGACCATCGGCGGTTCGATAAGGCCGTTCGATCTTTTCGAGGTATCCCGCGACCAGCGCGAAAAGGTAACTGGGCTTCGGATGCGGATCGACGAAGCGCGCGAAGTGACGGCCATCGTCGAGAGCGCCGGACTCCATCGGCTCGCCGCCCGCCAGCAACACGGGAAACCGCGCCTTCGGCGCGCGCAGGGTGACGTCGTAGCGCGCCAGCACGTCCGGGCGATCCGGAAAGAAGGTGATGCGCCGGAATCCCTGCGCCTCGCACTGCGTCAGCAGGAAGCCGCGGTCGCGCGAACCCGAAAGGTACAGGCCCGACAACTGGCTGTTCCGCGCCGGACGGATGCGCACGTCCAGTTCCAGCGTGCTGCCGTCGCGCACGTCCGCGATGGTCAAGCCATTTTGATCGACGACGTATTCCGTTTCGCCGAGCTTGCGGCCGTCCACGCGCGCCTCGATGAGTTCCACGTCCTCGCCGTCGAGATGCAACGGCTCGTCGCGGTCGCGGGCCAGGATCAGCTTCGAGCGCACGATGGTTTCGTCGACGCCGAGATCGAACACGAGGTCGACATGTGTGACCCGCCAGGCTGGCGGGCGGTAATCGGCGAGGCGGACGATCGTTTCCGTGGCGGGGGCGCCGGCGTCGGTTTGTGTATCCATCAGTTCATTTTACCAGCGGCGTCGGCGCCCTTGCCCTGAATGCCTCGAGGGAGCGCGCATTGCTGCAGGAGCCCGCCAATGCGCGGCCGTGCATTGCACGTAGGGCGCGCCATGCGCGCAAAAGGTCCGGCCGGACCTTGCCGCCCGCGGACGTGGTCCATTCTGCGCCGAACGCCCTGGGTGTGCGAGGATGCGCCACCATGGCCGACTTCATTGCCCCGACGCTGGCCGACATTCGTGCGGCCGCCGCCCGGATCGCCGCGCACGCGCGCGTGACGCCCGTGTTGAGCGACGAGACGCTCGACGGGATGGCCGGTGCGGCGATGTTCTTCAAGTGCGAGCACCTGCAACGCGGCGGCGCCTTCAAGTTCCGCGGCGCCTGCAACGCCGTATGGTCGCTGCCGGATGCGGAAGCGCGGTGTGGCGTGGTCACGCATTCCTCCGGCAACCACGGCGCGGCCCTCGCGCTTGCCGCCGCAACGCGCGGCATCCCCGCGCACGTCGTGGTACCCGAGGGTGCTGTCGCTGCCAAGCTCGCCAACATCGAGGGCGCCGGCGGCATCATCCATCGCTGCGCACCCACGCAAACGGCCCGCGAAGAAACCTGCGCAAGGGTGCAGCGGGAAACCGGCGCGACGCTGGTGCATCCCTACGCCGATGCCCGCGTGGTCGGGGGCCAGGGCACCGTGGTGCTGGAGTTGCTGCAACAGGTACCCGAGTTGGACGCGGTGATTGCCCCGGTCGGCGGCGGCGGGCTGGTTTCCGGCTGCGCCATCGTGGTGCGCGCGTTGCAGCCGTCGAGTGATGTCGTTGGTGCGGAACCCGCCGGCGCCGACGATGCATTCCAGTCCCTGGGGCGCGGCCAGCGCGTCACCGACGTCGTGCCCGAGACGATCTGCGACGGCCTGCGGGCCACCATCGGCATCCCCAACCTCGCGATGCTGGAACAGCACCACGTCGAAATCGTCACCGTCGACGACGCTGCCACGTTGGCGGCGATGCGCCTCCTCTGGAAAGAACTGAAACAGACCGTCGAGCCTTCCTCCGCCACCGTGCTCGCGGCCGTGCTCGCGCAACGCGAACGATTCGCGGGCAAGCGGGTCGGGCTGGTGCTGACCGGCGGCAACGTCGATCTTGAGCAGTTGCCGTTCGGGCCTGGTTGAGGAACCGCAACGGGAACGGCGCCCGAAGGCGCCGTTCCTCACATCGAGTGCCGCTGCCGCCTTTGTCAGGCGAGCGACCTGCGGCGCATCCGCACACACAGGCCCAGCGCCATCAATCCGAACCCGAACAGCCCGAGGGTCGCGGGCTCCGGCACCGCAACCGCCGAGGCACCGAAGTAACTCGGGCCGCCCACGCCATTGTTTCCTGCCCAGCTCTGATCGAGGAAGTCGAAGTCGAATTGATAGAGGCCGGGCGCATACGTCCCGGTATTGGTGAACAGGCCGGAAAAGCTGCCCGTGATCGACAGCGGCGTGGCATCCGTCGAAAACCAGCCCGGTGACTCTTCGGTCACCGCACCCGGGGCAAACGTGGCGGTCAGCACCAGCGAGTACCCGCCAAACGCTCCGGCAGTATCAGTGGCGGGGCCGCCCACTCTTGGTGCAGCCCAGAGCCGATCGTAGGTGGGATCACCGCTGCCCGCATTACCGACCACGGTGAAAGTAAAGGTCGTATAGCTGTTGTCGGTCCAACCCCCGCTCACGCTGGTCACGCCCTGGCTTGCCAGGTCGGAGAGTTGGACGAAACCCGTGTCGGTGTTGTTCGGATTGCTGGTGCCCGAGTACCAGTTCGTCTCGAAAACGGTGCTGTTCTCGTAGCCGGCGCCGGTGTCGACGGTCGGAGCGTTGCTCGTCACGTACACGCTGGCGTCGCGACCCACGTAGCTGGTGCCGTTGGGCGTCGAGGTGTAAGCCGGGATCGTATAAGTGTGGCCGTCGGGGGCCGTGACTGTCCCGGTATAACTGAAAAATCCGTCATTGGCTGCCATGAAACCCGCCATTGCGGGCGTGCTGATGCATCCGATCAAGAACAGTGCGCCCGTCGTCAAGATCGCGCGCCGCATTTGCAGCATCCTGGAAATCTCCATATTGAAGTCCCCTGCTTGGTGGTCTGGATCGAACCGCCTCCCGGCGGTTCTTGACTTGCGAACGAGGTTCGCGCCGCGATTGCAGCATCTAACGTGCCAGGCAGGAGAAAAGCATTTACAAACAAAATATTACGATAATTCAGATTGGAGCGGGATGGCGCAAATTGTAAATTCCACCGACACCCTGACCCCCCGAAATCCCGATGCGAATGAGGCAAGCCCGCCGTTCGGTCGACTCTTCTTTCGGTAATCGTCGGGTAAAGGCGAGGATCAGCTTTTCGGCACGTTGGAGGTCAAAAAAGACGCCGGAAACTCGCCGCATCCGCTGCTCGCCATCCATCGGCTAGGCCGGTGTGCCTCCGCAGTCCCGACGTCGGTGCGCGATTCCGGAATGACGAACACTTCGGGGTGCCAAGTGCGCGCGCTGCCCCACTTCTACTCCACGGTCACCGACTTCGCGAGGTTACGCGGCTGGTCGACGTCGGTGCCGCGCAGCACCGCGACGTGGTACGCGAGCAATTGCAGCGGCACGGTGAGCACCGCCGGGGCAATGAAGTTGCCGCTTGCGTCGACGCCCAC
>DASSNH010000319.1:0-6772 GCA_035701405.1 Rhodanobacteraceae bacterium | reverse complement strand
TCTGGTTCGAGCTGATGGGGATCGCGGCATTTGCGCTGACCGCGTATCCGCTTGGCAAGAGTTCGCTGGAGGGCGCGTTCAATTTCACCGTCACCAACGCGCTTGGCAGTTTCCTGATGCTCGCCGGCGTCGGCCTGCTTTACGCGCGGACGGGCACCCTCGACTTCGTGACCATGGGGCGCGTCATCGCGTCGAATCCGCCCGACCCGGTGGTGGCGGGTGGCTTTTGCCTGGTCGCGACGGCTTTGCTGACGAAGGCTGCGATCGTGCCATTCCACATGTGGCTGTCCGACGCCCACGCGGTCGCGCCGAGCCCGGTGTCGGTGATCTTTTCCGGGGTGATGGTGAGCCTCGGCTTGTTCGGGTTGTTGAAGCTGATTGCGATCGTCTTTGCCGGCGATCCGCGGGTGATGACGCTGGTGCATGTCGGACTGTTCTGGCTCGGCGTCACGACCGCGGTGGTGGGTGGCCTGATGGCGTGGGCGCAACGGCACCTGAAGCGGCTGCTGGCGTTCTCGACCATAGCCCACCTCGGAATCATGCTGATCGCGGTCGCGTCCGTCAGTGCGATCGGCACCGAAGGGTTCCTCGTGTACCTCGTTGGCCATGGGCTGGTGAAGGGAACCCTGTTCATGATTGCGGGGATCCTGCTCGCGCGGTTCAATTCGGTGGATGAAATCGAGTTGTACGGCGAGGGGCGGAGCTTATGGCCGGCCGGCATCGCGATGGGGCTCGCCGGGCTGCTGCTGGGGGGTCTTCCGTGGGGGCTGCTGCACGACGCGACGGACTCGGTGCATGCCGGTAGCCACGGCGTAGCCGGGGCACTGGCGATCATCGTCGGCACCGCGCTGACCGGTGCGGCGGTGCTGCGCGCCACCGGCCGCATTTTCCTCCGCTGGAGCGGGGCGCCGGCGGTCGAGCGGATCGCACCTACCGAGCGCGAGCGCGAGAAGGGCGATCGGCCGCTGTGGCTGATGCTGTTGCCGTGCGTGGTGATGCTGGCGATCGCGGTGCTGCCGACGAGCCTTGCGGAATCCTTCGTGCATTCCGCGGCGACGGGACTGGTGTCGCGCGTAATACCGCATGAAGGCGGCGGCACGCTGGCGGCGGCGATCACCTTCGCGTTGACGATCCTGATCCCCGCCGCGTCGCTCCTGCGCGGGCGAGCGATGAGCAGGGGCGCACGCCTGGCTGCGGAAGCGGAAATGGCGCCTTTCCGTGCGCTGCAGGTCCTGCACAGCGGACGCGTGACCGACTACGTGGTGTGGATGATGGTGGGGCTGGCGGTGCTGGCCGGTTGGCTCGGATTCGGCTGGTGACGGTCCGCTCGAGCGCGGCCATGGCGCACCCTGGGGGTTACGCGTTCAGGCCGGGCTCGCAGGGGATCATCTGCGCTGCGAACGTTGCCGCGTCGATGTTGGCGCCGCACACGATCACGCCGACGCGTTGACCGGAGAGCCGCTCGCGCAGCGGGCCGCACAGCGCGGCGGTGGCGGCGGCACCGGCCGGTTCCACCGCAAGTTTCATGTCCGCGAACAGGAGCCCCATCGCGCGGCGCATCGCATCGTCCGGGATTGTCACGATTTCATCGACAAACTGCCTGGCGACGCCGAAGCTGTAGGGGAGCGCATAAGGCGCCGCGAGGCTGTCGGCAATCGTCGCGACGCGCTCGAGTTTCTGCGGCGAACCGGCCTCGAAGCTGCGCGACATGCTGTCGGCGCCTTCGGGTTCGACGCCGAACACCTGGCACCGTGGTTGCAGTTGTTTCACCGCGCAGGCGATCCCCGCGATCAGGCCGCCGCCGCCGATCGGGACGATCACGGCATCGAGGTGTTCGACCTGATGGCATAGTTCGTGGCCGACGGTCGCGGTGCCGAGCACGGTCGTTTCGCCTTCGAACGGATGGATGAAGGTGCGGCCCTCGTCACGACGGATGCGTTCGACCTCGTCGAAGGCCGCATACACGTCATCCATCAGCAGGACTTCGGCACCGTAGGCGCGGCACAGCGCCACCCGCGCGGGATTGGCGGTCCTGGGCATCACGACTTTCGCGGAGGTGCCGACGCTGCGCGCCGCGAATGCGACCGCGATGGCATGGTTGCCGGCGCTCACCGCGGTGACGCCGCGCGCGCGTGCATCGGCATCCAGCGCCATTGCATTCAGCAGCGCACCGCGTGCCTTGAACGTACCGGTGTACTGGAACAGTTCGAGCTTCAGGAATACCTGGGTATCGGCACCGGCGGCTCGGGCAACGGCATCGCCCCGCCATTGCCACGTCGGCGTCTCCCGGACGCGATCGCCGAGCCGTTCCCGCGCGCGCTGGATGTCGGCGGGTGTTGGGGTTGCGAGCGGGGCATCGGCCATGGCGGGGTCGCGGACTTCGGCGGCGGACGACCCATCGTATCGCCGTTCGACCGAGCGGTCAGCGGGAACGCCGGTCCACGCAGGAACGATCGCGCACCAGCCACCACGCGGCGCGCCACACCCACAGCAACACCAGCGCGATCACGACTTTTTCGCCGATGCCGCGCGGAATCGGCTTGACCAGCGCGTAAATCCAGAAATACACGATCGTGCCCATCGCGATGGCAAACGCATCCGCGAAGTGCTTGCGCCAATGCGGGTCGTAGCGGAACCACCACGATTGCAGCACCATCGCGGTCGTCACGAACACGAAGGTTCCGAATGCCGCCCATTGGTGGATCGTGCCGTGCAATGTCGTGGGCGACGGCGTCGGATCGGTGACGAAGGCGCCGGTCAGGCAGAGGGCGGCGGCCGCTGCCACGAACAACGCGAACGACGCCATGCTTCCGGGCTCCCGGCGCAGCAGCGTCCGGTGCCAGGCATAGCCGATGGCGGCGAGGCCCGGCGCCGGGGCAAAGAAGCTCGCCTGCACGAATCCGCCCCACGGTCCCTTGACGTAGAGGCTCATCGCCGTGGTGATCCAGTCGAGGTCGCTGCGGAGGAACTGCACCCCCAGGCAGATCACGGTGATCGCGGCCACGCCGACCAGCGCGATGCCCCCGCACGCGCTGCAAAGGGTGTCGACGCGGGGGGTCAAATCGGATTGGCCGGCAGTGGCCGTGGATTCCTTGTTCATCATGTTGCGTCCATGCTCGGGCAAATATGGCGCATACCACGTGCCTGCGCCGTGAAGTGGAGGCGGCCCGTGCGCGGTTGCCGATGCCTCACGAAGGGGAAGGGGGCTCGTCCACAGGAACGATCAATGCGAGTCCGCAGCCGATCGCCGCCAGCACCGCGCAGATACCGAAGGCGATCGCGAACGCCGACTCGTGCGGCGCGCTGGACCCGGACACGTGCTGCGACTTCATGATTGCCGCTGCGACCTGCGCGCCGATCCCGCCCACCACCAGCCGCGTGAGGCTGTTGAAGGCGTTGGCGATGCCCGTCTGGCCCTCGCCAACCGCCTGGGTCACGAACACGCCGGCCGCGCCGATCGACAAACCGAAACCGGTCCCGACCAGGAACAGCCAGACGGCAAACGCGTGGCGTTCGTCGTGCGCCGTCGCGAGGAGCGCCGATCCAGCCACCAGCAGCGCGAGCCCGGCCACGAACGGCCATTTGCCGCCGATGCGCCGTCCGAGGATTCCGCCGACCGGCCCCGCCCACAGCACGCCGACGCCGACCGGCAGCAGGAACAGACCGATCGCCGTCGGTCCGGCGCCGAAGCCGTACTGCATGTGGTGCGCGACGTGCGGCGCGAGGTGGCGCGGCACCTGCACGAAACGCGGCACCAGGAAGAACGTGCTGAACGCGACATAGCCGGCGAGGCCCGATCCAAGGTTCGGAAGCAGCACCTGCGGCTTGGTGAGGATGCCGATGTCGAGCAGGGGTTGCTCGGCCCTTTGCTCCCGCCATATCCAGCCGGCGAACAGCACCGCGAACAATGCGAACCCGCCCACCACTTTCCAGCCCAGCACCAGCATGAACGTCAGCGAGATCACGAGAATCGCGAGCGCGGCGCCGAGCCATGCCACGCCCTGGTAGTCGATCGACACGTCGTGGCGATCGGGCGAGCGCGGCACCAACAGCGCGACCAGCGCCGCCACGGCCACAATCAGGACGGCTTCGGCGAAGAAGATCCAGCGCCAGGAGAGCAGCTCCGTGATCACGCCGGAAAGGCCGAAGCCCAGGCTCGAGCCGATGCCGAACGAACCGACCAGCACGCCGATCGCGACGCTCAGCCGTCCCGGGGCCTCGTCACGCATCACCGCGAAGCTCAGCGAGAACAACGCGCCGCCCGCGCCCTGCAATGCCCGGAAGACCACCAGCACGATGAAGTTCGGTGCAAAGCCCGCGCCGATCGCGCCGATCAAATAGATGGCCAGCGTCACCAGCAGCATGCGCTGCTTGCCATGCGCGTCGCCGTACTTCCCGATCAGGGGCGCCGCGACCGCTGCCACGATCAGGAAGCCGCTTTCGAGCAGGGCGCTGGACGTGGTGCTGGCGCCGGCCAGTTGCCGCTGGATCACAGGAAGCACCGGCAGGACGCCGGTTTCCTGGAAGGCGAAGGTGGCCGCCATCACCCCGAGGATGGCGAGCGTACGCTTCCAGTGCGGCCGATCCTTGGCGTGCTGCATCGACCCATGCTACGCGGCGCAAGGTGCGCGGCGGCTGAATGCGCCGTCGGCGAAGTGGACGTGCGCCGACACTCGCGCGGGGACAGTTCGCGCGCATGGCGCGCTCCTGCACGTAGCGGAGACACCGCCCGATGCGTTACGTCTCTCGATGGCCGCCTTTTTTTCGTGCGTACTCGCGTGCCGTCAATTCGGTTTGGGGGCGGCCGATTGGCTGCGCTGGTAGTGCAGTGATGCGCCGGCGAGGTGAAGCTTCGACGGCCTGCCCAATGCATCGACGTCGAAGGTCACGTAGTCGTCGCCGTAGAACTGGTGGCGCCAATCCACGCGGAAGGTATTGCCGTGCCAGGGCGTTAGTGCGCCGGTGAAATCGGGGTTGCCTAGGCGCAACACCAGATGGCCGTGCTCGACCGCGACCTGTGCCTCGCCATCCAGTTCGTCCGTGTACGTCCCGGCGTAGTCGGCCAGCGGCAGCGGCGGCGCGTTGCCGGCGACACGCGTGTCGGCGAGCTTCTTTTCGATCGCGTCGCCCTCCGCGTCGTTCTTGTGCGTGGCGGCCAGCAGCGTCGCCTCGATGTCGCGCGTTGGCAGTTCGAGCATGCCTTGCAAGACCCGGGCGACGATCGCAAAACGAGCGTCGGCATGATCCATGTTGGACAACACGACGATCCCGAGCCGCGCGTCCGGCACCAGCGCCATCGCCGACGCCATGCCATCGATGTCGCCCGCATGCCACACCAGCAGGTGCCCGTGGTAATCCTGCACGAACAGCCCCAGCCCGTAGGTGTAGAAATGGCCGCCCGGCATCCAGCGCCGGATCTCCCCGCCGATCCCGTCGGACTGGATCAGGATCCTCGGCGTTTCCATCGCATCGATCACCTGGGCATCCAGCACGTGGCGCCCGGCGTACTTGCCGTTGGCGAGCAGCATCTGCAGCCAGTGGCTCATGTCATTCGCGCTGGACCAGATGCCGCCCACCGCGGCGAACGCGTCCATGTTGTGCGGCCAGTAGCGGCCGACCGCCGCCGGGCTCCCGTCCACCATCCCGTGCGGCGCGGCGACATTGCCCGACGCTTCGACCGCGGCATCGGTGGTCACCGTCCGGTCCATGTCGAGCGGCCGGAGCAGGTGGGCGGCGACGTAGTCGTTCCAGCTCCCGCCGGTGATCGCCGGAATGAAACGGCCGGCCGCGAGATACTGGACATTGTTGTAGCAGAACGTGGTGCGAAAACCGTATTTCGGTTCCTGGTAACGCACACGCTCGAGGATGTCGGACGCGTCGCTGGTGTACCACACCGCGCCCGGATCGCAATAGCCGGTCCGGTGCGTCAGCAGGTCGAGCAACGTGGCGCGCTGCGTGACGTACGGGTCCTGCAGGCGCCATTCCTTCAGCTCGTCGACCACCGGCGTGTCCCACTGCAACTTGCCGCCGGACACCAGCGTGCCGAGCGCGGCCACCGTGAATGCCTTGGTGTTCGAGCCGATGTCGAACAGCGTGTCGGCGTCAACCTTGCCCGGCTCGTCCAGCCGGCGCACGCCGTAGCCGCGCGCCAGCAGCACCTTGCCCTCCTTCACCACTGCGATCGACAGGCCCGGAACGTGCCAGTCGTGCATCACCTGTTGCACGTAGGCGTCGAGGCCCGGCACATCCGCGGGCGCTGCCGCCGCGGCGGGTGGCGACGCGAACGCGAAAGGCGCCACCAGGGCCAACAACAGCGAAAGCCACGTACGTGTGCGCATCGTCGTCGTCCCTCGGGTGAAAGACCGGCGCATTGTGGCACGGCCGGGGACCTGGTCCGGCGACGGTCGTGCAACCTCACCGCGTGCGCGCGGCGCCGGCAGCGAACGTATTGTTGGCGCGATCGATGTCGGGCAGCTCGCCGTCCGGGTCGATCGTCGCACTGCGGATGGGCTTGTTGCCTGGCACCGGTGCGTCGAATTGCGTGTGCTGGATCCAGGTCGCGACCGGCACGCGGATTTGCGTGGTGCTGCCGTCGTCATGCGTGACGCGCAGCATCGCCGGCATCGCGAATTTGTCGAGGTTCGCCACCGTGACCAGCGCGCCCTTCGCGGGATCGTCGTCGACGTACTTCACGCCGATGACGGCGAGGTCGAGTTTCCAGTTGTGCCGGAACCAGCCGCGCCAGAACCACGACAGGTCTTCGCCGGCGGCG
>DASSNH010000318.1:0-29113 GCA_035701405.1 Rhodanobacteraceae bacterium | reverse complement strand
CTGTGGGACCTGGAATCGAAACTCACCGGCGTGTCCGTCTGGGCGCGTTTGGCGAGGCCGTCGCATGTACCGCTCGTCACCGCGCTCACCGTCAGCCTCGACGCGCCCCAAGCCATGGAAGCCGCAGCCGCGCGGATCGCGGACGCGAAGCTGATCAAGATCAAGGTCGACGCCGGCGATCCCGCCGCGCGGATCGAAGCCGTGCGGCGTGCCGCCCCATCGGCCCGCCTGATCGTCGATCCCAACGAAAGCTGGACGAGCGACGTGCTGCGCGATGTCCAGTCGGTACTGGAACGCGCGTCGGTGGCCCTGCTGGAGCAGCCGCTGCCCGCCGGCGCAGACGACGCCTTGCTCGAGTATTCCGGCAGGATTCCCGTTTGCGCGGACGAGGCCTGCCACGTCACGACCGACCTGCCGAAGCTGCGCAACCGCTACCAGGCCGTCAACATCAAGCTCGACAAGACCGGCGGCCTGACCGAAGCCTGGCGCCTGCTGCGTGCCGCGCGCGCGCAAGGCTTCCGGATCATGGTCGGCTGCATGGTTTGCTCGTCGCTGGGGATCGCGCCCGCGCTGGAAATCGCCCGCGAAGCCGAGTTCGTCGACCTGGACGGACCGTTATGGCTGGAGAACGACTACTCGGGCGGCGTGGAACTGCAGGATGGCCTGCTCGTGCCGCCCGCGCTTGGTTTCTGGGGAAGCTGACGGGTGGACGCGCGTCGAAATCCATGGCGTGATGGGCTTTGCTGCAAAGAGAAGTCTTTGACGCGGATGAGCGCGGATAAGAACGGATCCAATGCTTTATCCGCGTTCATCCGCGTGGAAGCTCGCTTTTACCCATTCGGAACGTCTTGAAGTCAATCAGGAACTGAACATGCCAGGCAAAACTCTCCCCCGCTCGCGCGTCAAGCATTCCACCGCTTCGTACCGCCGGCGATGGCAATACCGCCGGCTGTCGTTGCTGGCAGCGGGTTTGTTCGCGTTCGGCATTGCCGGCTGCAGCACCAACGACACGACGCATGCCAGCCGTGTGGCTTCCGCCAGCACGGCGCCGGCAGCCGCCACGGCCACCACTTCACCGTTCGTGCATCTTCCCGCCGACACGCGCGCCGCACTTGAGAACGTCAAACCGGTCGTCGCCCAGCATGCAATGGTCGTCTCCGACCAACACCTCGCGACCAAGGCTGGCGTGAAAATCCTGAAGGAGGGCGGCAACGCGATCGATGCGGCGGTCGCGGTGGGCTATGCGCTGGCGGTGACGCAACCGTGCTGCGGCAACATCGGCGGCGGTGGCTTCATGACGATCCACCTCGCCAACGGCGAGAACCTGTTCCTGAACTTCCGCGAGAAGGCGCCGCTGAAGGCCACGCCCACGATGTTCCTGGACGCGCAGGGGAAGGTCGTCGAAGGCCGCAGCACCGACACCTATCTCGGCGTGGGCGTGCCCGGCACCGTGATGGGCCTGGATACCGCGCTCGAAAAATACGGCACGATGAGCCTGAAGCAGGTCATCCAGCCCGCGATCGAGCTGGCGCGCGACGGGTTCGTGCTGGAGGAAGGCGACGCCGAGATCATCAACAATGATCTGGAAGCGCTCAACAAGTATCCGGAATCCGCAGCGGTCTTCGGCAACGGCGGCAAGCCGTGGAAAGCCGGCGACCGCGTGGTGCAAAAGGACCTCGCCAACACCCTGGAGAAGATCGCCAAGGGCGGCACCGATGCGTTCTACAAGGGCTCGATCGCAAGGGCGGTGGTGAAAGCCAGTGACGCCCACGGCGGCATCCTCGGCATGAAGGATTTCGCCAGCTACAACGTGGAATGGATGAAGCCGCTGCAATGCGAATACCGCGGCTACACCATCCTTTCGGCGCCACCGCCGAGCTCCGGCGGCACCACCATGTGCCTGGCGCTGAACATCCTGAAGCCCTATCCGGTCGCGGACTGGGGCTACGCTTCGGTGCCTTTCGTGCATTACTTCGCCGAAGCCGAGCGCCGCGCCTTTGCGACCCGCAACACCTACCTCGGCGATCCGGATTTCGTCGACATCCCGATGGACAAGCTGATGTCGGCGGAGTACGCCGCGTCGCTGCGCGCGACGATCGAACCCGACAAGGCTACGCCGTCGTCCGAGATCAAGAGCTTCCTGCCCCCCAGCGAGGGCAACAACACCACGCATTATTCGGTAATGGACGGGCACGGCAATGCCGTGGCCGTCACCTACACCATCAACTTCCTGTTCGGCATCAAGCAGATCGCAGGCGATACCGGCTTCTACCTCAACGACGAGATGGACGATTTCACCGCCAAGCCGGGCGCGTCCAACGGCGCCGGACTCGTGCAGGGGGAGGCCGACCAGGTCGAGCCCGGCAAGCGTCCCTTGAGTTCGATGACGCCGACGGTCGTGCTGAAGGCCGGCAAGCCGTTCATGCTGAGCGGCAGCCCGGGCAGCGCCACCATCATTTCGACCACGATGCAGAGCATCATCAACGTGGTCGACTTCGGCATGAACATGCAACAGGCCGTGAACGCGCCACATGTCCACATGCAGTGGTACCCGGATGTCGTGTACGTCGGACCCGGCATGCTGACGCCGGAATCGAAACGGCAACTCGAAGCGATGGGGTACACCCTCAAGGAACGCCACCTCGGCGTACTCGAATCCATCCTCGTCAATCCCGAAACCGGGATGCTGGAAGGCGCGAGCGATCCCCACCGCTCCGCCGGGCTCGCGGCGGGCTACTGACTACTCGCCGTCCGTAGGCCATTGGCAGCTTCAATACCGGCAACCATTTCCAATCGAAGCAATCGCAGGCGATGACCGCAACGACTGCCCACGCCGACCTTGCATGCCCTGAGGCAGCATGCCTGGACGGCGTCGAACTCCCCGCTCTGGCACGGCGCGTGGGCACGCCGTGCCAGGTTTATTCCGCGAGCGTGATCCGCGGGCGCGTCGACGCACTGCAAAGGGCGTTGCGGGGCCTGGACGCACGGGTCTGCTACGCGGCCAAGGCGAATTCGAACATCGCGATCCTGCAACTGATGGCGACAGCGGGCTTTGGCGCCGACATCGTCTCGGGCGGCGAATTGTGGCGCTGCCTGCGCGCCGGCATTCCCGCGGAACACATCGTGTTTTCCGGCGTTGGCAAGACCGTGGAGGAAATCGCGGACGCGCTGGAAGCGGGCGTGGCGCGCTTCAACGTCGAGTCGGCGGACGAACTGCAACTGCTGCAACGGCTCGCGGCCGTACGGGGCATCACCGCGCATGCTTCCGCGCGCATCAACCCCAACGTGGACGCCCGCACCCACGCCAAGATTGCCACGGGAAAATCGGAGAACAAGTTCGGGGTCGGCGTCGAGGAGGCGCGCGAGTGGTTTGCGAACAGCGCGGCGCTGACCCACGTACGGCTGGACGGCCTGCACGTCCACATCGGCTCCCAAATGCTGGGCCTCGATCCGATCCGCGCGGCCCTGCGGCGCGTGGCGGAGCTTTGGCGCGAACTGGGCACTGCGGGACACGCGATCCGCAGCATCGATGTCGGTGGTGGCCTGGGCGTGTGCTATCGCGCAGACCAGGATCATCCCGTTGCAATCGACGACTACGCCGATGCGATTCGGGGAGCGCTGGCGGATTTCGACGGCCGCATCCTGCTGGAACCCGGCCGCTGGCTGGTGGCCGAAGCGGGTGTGCTGCTGACCCGCGTGATCCGCGTCAAGCGCGGTCAGCGGCGCACATTCCTGGTGCTCGATGCCGCGATGACCGAGCTGATCCGGCCTTCCCTGTACGACGCATGGCACGACATCGTACCGCTGGTGGATGGGTCACGCCCGTTGCTGGCCTACGACATCGTGGGACCAGTCTGCGAAACCGGCGACACCTTCGCGCGCGATCGCACGCTGCCGGAATGCCGCGCCGGCGACCTGGTGATGATCAAGGCCACGGGCGCCTACGGCGCGTCCATGGCATCGACCTACAACTCACGGCCGCTGGCCGCGGAAGTGTTGCTGGATCGTGGTAGCTACGCCGTGGTGCGGCGGCGCCAGACGCTCGAGGAGATGATTGCGGGAGAGCAAGCAGCGCAACAGTGGGAGCACGCATGAGCGGCGCACGCCAGATATCGGTTCCCCCCCGGATCAAGTCCAGGGCGGGCTCCGAGCGCAGGGCCGCAGGCGCGGAGTCGAAGGCCCGCATCACGCAAGCCCAGTGTTTCGTCTTCGTGGAGCTGCGCTCCACTACGCTCAACACGAACCGTGTGCAGGTTTCCGGATGAACTTTCGCACCAACAAATGGTTCTTCGGCATGGTTGCGTTGGCTGGGTACGCGGCCATTGCGCACGCCGCCACTCCGCCAGCCAACCACAACGCCGACATCGATCGCCTCGTCGATGCGGTGGTCGCGTACTACCACCTGCCCGGTCTCGCGGTCGGCGTGATCGACCACGGCAAGGTGGTCTACACCCGCGAGGTGGGAAAGCTCGCATCGGGCAAGCCGATCGACGACGAGACGCTGTTCGAAATCGCGTCCAACACCAAGGCCATGACTTCCACCCTGCTGGCGCGGCTGGTGCAGCAGGGCAAGTTGCGCTGGGACGACCCCGTCACGAAATACCTGCCGTCGTTCCGGATGCACGACCCGTGGGTGACGAAGCACATGCAGGTCGGCGACTTGCTGGTGCACCACAGCGGGCTATCCGAAGGCGCGGGCGACCTGATGCTGTGGCCGACGCCCAACCATTTCACGCCCGCGGACGTGGTCGCAGGCCTGCGGTACATCAAGCCGGCCTACAGTTTTCGCGCGGGTTACGCCTACGACAACACGCTGTACATCGTGGCCGGCCAGGTCGCGGCGGCAGCCGGCGGCGCACCATACGCGACGCTGATGCGCAGTGAAATCTTCCAGCCGCTCGGCATGACGCGCTGCCAGATCGGCACCTGGAACCGCGACGAAGTCGGCAACGTGGCGGACCCGCACACCATCGAAAACGGCCACTTTGTCGCGAGCCGCCATCGCGGCGCGATCGTGCACGAAACCACCATGGATTCGGCCGGCGGGGTGCGATGCGGGCTCCACGACATGCTGACCTGGGCGATGAACTGGCTGGCACCCACGCCGCAGCAGTTGCAATGGCTGACGCCGAAGCAACGGCATGCGGAATGGACGCCCTACACGCCGATGCCGATCTCGAAGCTCCGGCACGAATGGGACGGCACGCTGTTCTGGGGCTATGGTTACGGCTGGCGGATCGGCGACGTCGACGGCGAGATGACCGTGTCGCACACCGGCACGCTGTCTGGCATGTATTCGGCGGTCACGCTGTTGCCGTTCAAGCAGAGCGGCTACGTCTTCATGATCAACGCCGAAGCCGGGAACGCGCGCAGCGTGTTCAACGAGGCGCTGGCCAAGCACTTCACCGCCCCCGGCAGGGCCCGCAGCGTCGAGAGCTACGCCGACGAACTGAAGCGGGCCGACGAGCAGCGGCGCATTTCGCGCATACCCGATACGTCTTCCCGGCAACCCGCGACGCCAGCCGACCTGAAGAACGAACTCGGCGTGTGGCGCGATCCATGGTTCGGCGAGGTGCATATCTGCGCCGCGCGAACAGCCGTGGAATTTGCTTCCGCGAAATCGCCGATGCTCACCGGCGAGGTGATGCGCGTCGGCGACAAGTACCTCGTGCACTGGAACCACGGCGACGCCGAGGCCTGGCTGCGCTTTCCCGCGCAAGCGGGCGGCACGCTGCGCATGGCCAAGGTCGACCCCGACGCCGATTTCAGTTACGACTACGAGGACCTGGGCTTCAAGCGGGAGGGTTCGTGTGACTAGGCACGCTGCATGCGTTCCCGCCATCGCTCTCCTGGCGATGGCCACCGTTGCGCGCGCCGACGCGCCACCCCGAATCTCGCCGGCGAAAACGATGGCCGACGCCGGCATGGTCGACATCCGCTCGCTGGTGCCCGACATCGCCGAAAACATCCACTATGCCGGCAGCGACAATTTCACCGGCGCGCCGGTGCCCGGTTACCGTGCCGCCAAATGCTTCCTGCTGAAGCCGGCCGCCGAAGCGCTGGCGCGCGTCGAGCACGCGCTGCGCGAGCAACATGCGCGCCTGAAGATCTGGGACTGCTACCGCCCTGCCCGCGCGGTCGCCGCATTCGTGCGCTGGGCGCACGACGGCGACGCCGACAGCAAGGCGGCGCATTATCCGAACGTCGACAAGGCCAAGCTACTGGGCGAATACATCGCGCCGGTGTCCGGCCACAGTCGCGGCGCAACGATGGACCTGACCATGATGCAATGTGACGCCCGGGACAGGAACTGCAAACCGCTGGACATGGGGACGCCCTTCGATCTGTTCGACCCGCTCGCCCACACCGATTCGCCGCAGGCGACGGCATCGCAACACGCCAATCGCCAACGCCTGCTGCACGCGATGGCCGCGCAGGGTTTCGAAAACTACTCCGCGGAGTGGTGGCATTACACCTACACCATGCATCCGCAGCCGACCACGCTTTACGACCTTCCGGTGCAGTGAAAGCGGGGGTTCGACCATGACATGCAAACCATTTGTCCTGTTCGCACTCGCATTGTCGGTCGCAGCGACCGTGCACGCGCAAGCGTCGGCACATCAGGCTCGCATCGACGCGCTGATGAGCCGCTACGCGGGCGACGTGCCGGGTGCTTCGCTTCTGGTGGTGAAAGATGGCAAGCCCCTCGTCGAGCGCGGCTACGGCTACGCCAACCTCGAAAAACACATCAAGGCCGGCCCCGAAACCAACTACCGGCTCGCCTCGGTCACCAAGCAGTTCACCG
Organism: Rhodanobacteraceae bacterium; assembly: GCA_035701405.1. Lineage (GTDB taxonomy): Bacteria > Pseudomonadota > Gammaproteobacteria > Xanthomonadales > Rhodanobacteraceae > 66-474. Next base: position 22,308 of record DASSNH010000318.1, on the reverse strand, counting down.
CGGCGAGCATCCTGGTGCTGAAGCAGGACGGCAAGCTGGAACTCGACGATCCGATCCGGAAGTACCTGCCGGAACTGCCCACCAGCGACGACGGCATCACGATCGAAAACCTGCTGGCCCACAGCAGCGGCCTGGTGGATTACGAAGACCTGATCCCATCGAGCCGGACCACCCAGATCGACGACAACGACGTGCTCCGCATGATCGCATCCCAGGATCGCCTGTATTTCCAGCCGGGCAGCGCGCACCGCTACAGCAACGGGGGCTACGTGCTGCTGGGGCTGATCGTCGAGCGCCTGTCGGGCATGGATCTCGCCGACTTCATGCGTCGGCGCATCTTCGAGCCGCTGGGCATGGACCACACCTTGCTGTACGAACACCGCCGCGGACCGAAGCCGGCCAACCGCGCCTACGGCTACAGCCTCATCGCTGACAAGTGGACGCGCACCGACCAGAGCGTAACCAGCGCCACCCGGGGCGACGGCGGCGTCTATTCGAATGTCTCCGACATGGCGAAATGGGACGCGGCGCTTTACACCGACAAGCTGCTCGACGCCGAATCGCGCAAGCTGGCGTTCACCCCCAAGGATCCGGTCGATGATCCAGACGTCCTGTACGGATTCGGCTGGCGGCTGAGTGGCGGCACGACATGGCACTCGGGGGAAACCATGGGCTTCCGGAACGTGATCATCCGCTGGCCGGAACAGCACCTCAGCGTCGTGATCCTGAGCAACCGCAACCAGTTCCAGCCCTACCCGCTGGCATTGGCGATCGGCGAACTATTCCTCGCCCGCTGATCGCCGCCTGCGCAGCGCAAGCGGGATCGAAGTCCTTTTCGCAGGTGCGTCACGAGACCCTTGACGCGCGGCGAAGCAGTTCTTCTTTTGCCAAAGCGTAGCCTGCGTGCGCATGCATCAGGCTTCGGGCAGGGGCAGTTCGATCCAGAGCAACGCGCCGCCCTCGCTTTCGCCGATCCCGATGCGCCCGCCGTGCGCCTCGGCGATCCGCCTTGCCAGCGGAAGCCCCAGTCCGCTGTGTTGAGCGGGTTGGGTACTGAAGAACGGGGTGAACGCCCGCGCGGCCGGCATTGCGATTCCGGGGCCGTCATCGAGGAAATCGATCCGGACCGCATCGCTTCCGATTTCCGTCGGGGTGACGCGGACATGGGTGGCGCCGAACGCGAAGGCGTTTTCCAGCAGCTCGGTGAACAGCTTGCGCAATGCCTCGGGATCGCCGCGAAGCGCCGGCAACCCCGCTCCGCCAACGATTTCCGCGCGGCCTGCAAACCTTTCCACGCACTCGTTCAGCAGCGCGGCGATATCGACTTCGCCCGGCGCGGCGAGGCGGAAGGTCAGGAACGTGCGCCCCTCGCGCAGCAGGCGGGCCGCACGCAGGCACTCGGGCTCGACCCGCGCCAGGGATTTGGAGGCCTCGGCGGGCTCGTCGCGCCTCAGCAACAGTCTGGACAGTTCGGCGGCGGCCGCGACCGCGTTCAAGGCATTCAGCACGGCGTGCGTCATCTCGCCGAAGGTGGCGTTGAAATCGCGTTCCGGCAGTATCGCGGCATCACGATCAGCCACTTCCGCTTCGCTGTCCGGCAATATGGAAACCGGCACGTCAGGATCCTCCCTTCTGTTGCTTGCCTGCAGCCAGCCCACGGCCGGCGCTGGGGGTGTCCGGCCTCGGGCCCGACATCCGATGGTACATCGCGGCGCGGTACGCCGCTCGAGGTCCAGCAAGCCTTGCATGGCACGGGCCAACGGACCGGTCAGCCGCAACCCGCCGGGTGCCACCGACCGCCCCGCAGTGCCTTCGTCGGCCACGAAAATATTTCCAGCTTGTCTCACCCGATTTTTCCCGTTGGTGGCTCCCCACTCCATGGGCACGCGGCGCCGGCGGGCTTGTGTGTTTGCTGCACGGGAGGACGCGTTCCCACCGCCACGGAAGGACGGAACTCCGAACGCCGCATCGCTGCGGATCGGAATCATCCGCGCACGCAACTGCGCGTCGTCCCCGGCCCGATGAATACCCGGTCGGCCGAGACAAGCAGCGCGCGTCAGCCTGCGCTGTCGTGTTCCGCGGGGCCGCCGTGCAGCAGGCTGTCGTCGATCAGGCCTTCGGCCCGGTAACGCAGCAGGCGGTTGTAGATGGTCTTGGCGGTGATGCCCAGCACGTTGGCAGTACGGCTCTTGTTGTTGCCGCAGCGCGACAGCGTCTTCAGCAACATTTCGCGCTCGACTTCCTCGAAGGTCATGCCGACCCGGAAGTGCACGGAGTCCGCGTCGGATTCCGCGGTCACCGGTGCGTCGTCGTGCCGGAAACCGACCTGCGGGGAGTCGCCTGACAGGATGAAATGGCGCTGCACGGCATGGCGGAGTTCACGCACGTTGCCAGGCCACGCCGCTTCCGTCATCCGCACCAGGGCATCCGGCTGGAAGGTCTTGGAGGTGCCGTACTTGCGGTTGAGCCGATCCAGGAAATGGCGCGCCAGGAGCGCGATGTCCTCGCGGCGTTCCCGCAGGGGGTGGATGTAGAGCGGAAACTCTATCAGCCGGTAGTACAGGTCCTGCCGCAGCACGCCCGCCGCCACCGCCGCGCGCGGGTCGCGGTTGGTGGCCGCCACCAGTCTCACGTCCACGGGGAATTCGCGGGTGCCACCCAGACGGGTCAGCATCCGCGATTCGAGCACGCGCAGCAGGTACACCTGGAGCTGCGCCGGCATTTCGGTGATTTCGTCCAGGAACAACGTGCCGCCGTCGGCCTGTTCGAAGAAGCCGGTGTGGGACTGGACCGCGCCGGTGAATGCACCACGTTCGTGGCCGAACACCTGGCTGCCGAGCAGGTCGTGGGTGATGGCCCCGCAATTGACGGGTACGAAACGGCCGGCGCGCCCGCTCTGCTCGTGCAGCGCGCGCGCGACCAGTTCCTTGCCGGTGCCGCTCTCGCCGTGGATCAGCACCGACACGTCGAGCGGCCCGACCTGCCGGATCTGGTCGAACAAGGTCCGCATCTGGATGCTGCCGCCCACCATGTCGCCCAGCGGACGCGACACGCGGCTGCGGGCGACCGCCCGATCGTGCGCGCCGAGCAGCAGCTCCTGCAGCGTCGCCGCCGGAATCGGCTTCACCAGGTAATCGACGACGGGCGTGTTCAGCACCCGCACCGCGCTCTCGACGCTCGGCATCCCGGTGACGATTGCGATCCGGCCCTGGTCGGCGAGGTCCATGCTCTCGACCAGTTCCAGCCCGTTGCCATCCGGCAACATGATGTCGACCAGCAGCAGGTCGAAAATCTTGCCTTCCGCGAGCAGGCCGCGGGCGGCTTCCACGTTGGCGGCGTGGTACACCTTGCAGCCGGCCTGCCTACCCGCTTCCACCAGCATGCGCACGAAGCTCTCGTTGTCGTCGACAAGCAGGACACTGCCCGTCGCGGTGGCGGATTTCATCGCGTTCCCGGTAATGCGCGGCAAGGGAACGAGAATAATAGGCCGGAAACCCGGCAAGGTTAAGCATTCGCCAAGAAATGTTTTCCCGGCGACCAAATCGCTGCGCAGGTTGGGGTTCCGTTCAGCGGAGCTTTCAAAGCTCCGGCGGTGCAAGGGACGCATGGCGGAAGTGACGGCTGTGGCCGCGTGAGCCCGTCAGCCGCTGCAGCCCGGACGCCCGCGGCTGCAGGCATCGTGCGGCGTTTCGCCGGATGACCGGGATTCTGCCGGCGCCTGGCGGCGCTGTTGCCCGCTGCGGCAGGGATGGCCCGCTGCGACGTCGCAGCCGCATCCGCGATCTTCGCAGTTTCGTTTCATTGACGGTTCTCCATCCGGGAACTCCTTGTCATGGGAGAGGGCCGGCGCCCGTTCCGAACGATTGGATGCCGGCACGCACCCGCTTCATTGCGGACATGGTGACCACTGGCAGGAATCGTGCCGGCCGGGAACCGCGTACGGCGGCATTGCGCGTTCGCGCGCGGTAAATTCGGGGACGTCGAGGAATCTTTTTCCGTTGAGATCTGCTGCCCAACATCTCGACATCGTTGGGCTTTGCTGCGCTCAGCGCCAACCTGCAAAAGCGTGCGCAGGTTGGGTTGATCCCGGCCTTGTTCCGGGAGAAGCCCAACGGCTCGAACATCGTCGCGCTTCGGTGCGCCCGTTGCCTACGTGCGGGATCGGTCGAGCGTTGGGCTTCGCCGCGCTCGGCACCAACCTACACAAGCGTGCGTAGGTTGGGTTGACCCCGGACTCGCCCCGGGAGAAACCCGACCGCATCGCAAAACGTTGCGAGAGCGGCGTTAGTCGCCGTGCATCGCGTCCCAGAGCGCGCGCTCGAGGTCCTGGCGCCGGTAGGGTTTCTGCAGCAGCGTGGCACGCCGCAGCGGGTCCGGCAGGATCGTCGTCGCGTAGCCGGTGGTCAGCACGAATGGCTGGCGCCGTTCCTGCATCGACTCGGCGACCGGGAAGGTATGCTCGCCGCGCAGGTTGACGTCCAGCAGCGCCACGTCGAAGCCACCGGCTTCACCCTTGCGCTGTGCTTCCGCCAGGCGCGACGCGACGCCGACCACGCTGCAGCCCATGTCTTCAAGCAGGTCCTGCAACATCATCGAAATCATCGCGTCGTCTTCGACGATCAGCACGCGGCAGCCGTCGAGGCTATCGCCATCTTCCATCACACCGTTCCTTCTTCGCGGATTTCCTCGAGCGGCGCCTCGATCCTGCACTCGACACCCTCTTTCCTGAACGTCAGGTCCACCGTGCCGCCGAGGTCGCGCGCCAGCGCGTATTCGATCAGGCGCGACCCGAAGCCGCGCCGCGCCGGCGCGTGCACGAGCGGGCCGCCCTGCTCCCGCCAGCGCAGGCGGAAGCAGGCCTGCGGGTCTTGCGAAACCGACCATTCGATCGACACTTTGCCCTTCTTGTTCGACAGCGCGCCGTACTTGACCGCATTGGTGGCCAACTCGTGCAAGGCCATGGCCAAAGCCAGCGCCACGGCCGGGCGCAGGCGCAGCTCGGGTCCCTCGAACGACGCGCGTTCGCCGGACTTGCCCGCCCACGCCGCCACCGCGTCGCCCACCACTTCACGGATCGCCGCGCCCTGCCAGCTCTGGCGGGTCAGCACGTCATGCGCGCGCGACATCGCGAGCAGCCGTGCCTCGAAGGTGGCCACGGACTCCCGCATCCCGGAGCCGCGGAAGGTCTGCGCCGCCAGCGCCTGCACGCTCGCGAGGGTGTTCTTGACCCGGTGGTTGAGCTCCTGGATCAGCAGCTCGCGGTGGCGTTCGTACTGCTTGCGCTCACCGATGTCACGCGCAATCTTGGAGGCGCCGATGATCCGACCGCGCCTGTCGCGCAGCGGCGAAATCGTCACCGAGACGTCCAGCAGGACGCCATCCTTGTGCCGGCGCACGGTTTCGAAATGATCGACGGCCTCTCCGCGCCGGATCCGCCGCAGGATGTCGTCTTCCTCGTCCTGGCGGTCCGCGGGAATGATCAGTGAGGCGACGGTATGTCCGATCGCTTCCGAGGCTGTGTAGCCGAACATCGCCTCGGCGCCATGGTTCCAACTGTTGACGACACCGTCGAGGTCTTTGCTGATGATCGCGTCGTCGGAGGTATCGACGATGCTGGCCAGGCGCACCGTCGCACGATCGGCGCGCTTGCGTTCGGTGATGTCCGAGAAGAGCACTGCCACCCTCCGCAGCTCCGGCAGGTCGACGCGGAAAACGTTCACGTCGAACCAGCGATTGAAGGCATTGCTGTACTGCTGGAACCGGACCGATTCGCCGGTCTCGGCGACTCTCGAATAGGCGTCGAACCACGACTGCTCGAGTTCGATGCCGAGGTCGCCGCGCAAGGTCTTCCCGACGACATCGGTGAGGCCGTTGTTGCGGGCGAACGCCGGGTTGACTTCCAGGTGGCGCAGGTCGGAGGGCCGACCGGCCCGGTCGTAGATCATCTCGATGATGCAGAAACCCGCGTCGATGGAGTCGAACAGGGTGCGATACTTGCTTTCCGACGCGGCGAGCGCCTGCATCGCCCGCGAGCGGTCGGTGATGTCCTCGAATGTCAGCAGGATCAAAGGCGCCACGCCCGGCTGTTGCCGCAACCGGCGCGCATTGAGAAGCATGATCCGGTCGCCGGTGCCGAAGTCGTGGCGTACCTCCAGGGCATCGACGTCGGTGCGTTCGGGCAGGACGTCGTCCAGCAGGCGCCGGAGTTCGGGGATGTCCCATTGGCGGTCGCCGAGCTCGTACAGCAGCTCGTGGACAGTCGCTTCGGGCGTAGTGAGGAAGTCGCGGTAGAAGGCGCGGCTGGCCATCACCACGCGGAGATCCTGGTCGAGCACCAGCATCGGCTCCCGCACGGTGGCGACGATGCTCTCGGCAAACGCCTTGCCCGCCTCCAGTTCCAGGTTGAGCGACCGGACCTCCTCGTCGCGGCGCTCGCGCTCGCTGATGTCCACGAAGGTCAACGCAACGCCGTCGGCCTTGCCGTTGCCGACATGGCCCGGTTGTACGCGCACCCGATAGAAATGGCCATCCTTGCCGCCCGATTCCCTTTCCACCGCGACCGCGTCGCGCAGCGCGTACTCGGCGTCGGCGAGGAGGTTCTCGGTGTCGAACCTGGGCGCCAGCTCCGCGAACGGCCGCCCCACGTTGGCTGCCACCAGTTCGAAAGTCGAGGCCAGATGCGGCGTGAAGCGCCGGACCCGGAGCTCGTTGTCCAGGAACAGCGTGCCGATCCCCGTGCCGGCGATCAGGCTGTTGAGTTCGCTGTTGGCGCGCGCGAGTTCTTCGTTGCGGGCCTGCAGTTCCTGAATGACGGCGAACAGTCGCTCGTTGGGTGCATGCACCTGGCGCGCGTCGCCTTCCCGATCCCTTGCGGCAGACGGCGATTCATCATCCGATCGCTGCGATGCGCCGCCCGGCGGAGGATGACCCGCCGCCGCGAAGACTCCCGCCGAGCCTTGGGACCCTTCTGCCGGGAATACCATCGTGTCGTCGTCCTCACGGATGTCGTTCGCCATGATCATCGCCGCATTCCATCCATGGCGCGTCAAGCGCGGCCCTCGCCGAACACCCGGGCCCCATCCGCACTGCACGCCCGACGCGTGCCGCCGGTGCGTGAACTCGACGGCATGCGACGGGTACGAAAAATCCGCGGGGCCGGCCGCTTGCACGGCCGGCCCCGCCGAGCATCCTTGCCCGGAACCCGCGCCAACGCGACGGCTCCGCACGGCTTCCTGCCGAGTCCTTGTTCGCCCCGTTCCGTGGGGCTACGTCTTTGGACTTCCCTGTCCCGGGCCCCGCCGGGATGGCGGGGCCCGTGCGGCATCCTGCCGCGTCTTCCTTGTGCGCCGCGGTCCTTGCGGCAGCATGGTGGAGCTTCCCTGCCCCGGACTCCGTCGTCACGACGGTTTCGGTGCGGCTCCCTGCCGCGTCGTCCTTGATGGCCACGCATCCTTGTGGCTCGTACGGCAGTCTTGCGTCTGCCGGGGACACCGGCGGTGCCGCGGGGCACGGTCCGGTGTCGCAATGCGCCGGGCCATCGAGAGACCATGCCGGGGGGAAGGGCTGGGCAAACCGCCCGGTGCATTGCAGTGCCTCTTTACTCAAGAACCGTGCCAACCCGCCGGGCCGCCAAAATCGAGCTCCAGCGCCTCCCAAGCGCCTCGATCCGGTAAAACATTCCGGACTAGGGAAGAAAAAGATTCCTCTGGCAGCGGAGTAGTCCACGCCTTGCTGCTGCATCGGCATGCGCGGCCCCAGCCAGCGGCTTCCGGACCGGGGACGGCTCCAGCCACCGCACCAGCGTGCAAGCAAGGCTGAAGGCGGACAGTGCCATGGGGATCCCCCGGGTGACGAACATCGCGGGACGCCCCGCCGGATGGCGGTGGACATGCCCTACGGCCGGGGCGTGAAGGGCCGGTCATGCCCGCCGATTGGTTTGACGGCGGCGGACGGTGTCCGGCCTTCGCCAGGCGGGCGTCCCCATCGAAGCATCCGTCAATGCGGCTGCGCGACGCCACGCAACACGGTCGGACCCTGGCCCGATCCGGTGATGTTGCTGAGCGAGATGAAGCCCACCAGCCGCTTCTCGCGGTTGACCACCGGCAGCCGCCGGACCTGCAGGTCCGCCATGTTCTGCGCGATTTCCTCCACGTCCTCGTCGTCGAAGCAATACCTGATCTTGTCGCTCATGACTTCCCGGACCGGCGTCTCTGGCCCCATGTTCTGCGCGGTGGCGCGGACCACGATGTCGCGGTCGGTAAGCATCCCGACCAGCTTGTCGTTCGAACCCACCGGGACGCTTCCGACGTCCTTGTCGCGCATCAGGACCGCCGCCTCCGCGATCGTCTGTTCCGGAGCGACGACAAAGCATTCCTGCGTCATCACTTCACCTGCCTTGGTTGCCATCGTCCTGCTCCTTCCGCTGTTGCGGATTGCCATGGTTGTGGTTCATGAGGTCTGGATGCGGGACCGTCGGTGCGTGACTGTCGGCCGCTCGCGTGCGTATGCCCGCGCCGCGTGGCGCGGGTGCTTGCGCATGACCGTGTCCATCGCATCGAGCAAGCGCCCATCGAAGTCCGTGAAGACCTGCGCCATGGGAACGGCCTCTCCCATGTCGACCAGCGCCAGCGCCAGTTTCCCCGCGCGCCCGAGGGTGGCATCCAGCTTCCTCCGGCAGCGAGCGCGCAAACCGGAGCCTTTCGCGCACTCGAGTGCCGCGCGGCAGCGGCCGGCGCGCACCCGCTCCGCCGCCAGCGCGTGCCGCACTGCACTTCGTTCCGAGTTCACCATGCTTTGCAGATTTGCCGCCATGATCGCTCCTTGCATGTTCGGGAGGCAGCATCCGTTGCCTCCGGTATCCATCACCCGTGCGGGCCTCGGCAAAGCTGCCCTGGGCAGATCATTCCTGGACCTGTCCAGGGCATGCCGCATCCGGCGCGCATCCGGATCCGGCAATGCGGACCGAGTGTTGCATTCGATCCGCGGGCGGCGCTTCCGTGCACCGCGGGAACGATGTCTCGAGGGCCAACTCGTCACCGACGATAACCCTGCGCGCGTGCTGCACCGGCTCCCTCTCACGAACCGTGCCAAGCTGCAAAGCCGCGACTGTGGCGATCGCGCGGCCGGCAACCGGTTGCGGAGGGAAATGGTTTCCCGCAACGCCCGAAAAATTTCGACGGGTTTTGCGGAGGCGCGGATGCGGAATGCCCGGCTCGGCGGTCGGGGAACGTGCATTCACGCCCAGCGCGACCACGGTTCCGTCTCACGGCGATGCGCGGCAGCGAGGGAAGGCACATAGCGCGGGCACTGCCCGCCGGACGCGGCGTCCGCCTTGCGGCGGACAGCGGGGGAATGAGGGGAAGGGAAACACCCGCGGCAGGCGACGAACGACGCCGCGCGGGGAAATGCGGTCAGGCGGCCGGGGCCGCCAGGGCTTCGGTGATCACGCCGGTGAGCGTGTCGATCCGGAAGGGTTTCTGCAATACGCAGTGAACCGTGTGCTCCAGGGTCTGCGGAAGCCCCGGCGCGTAACCGGTCATCAGGATCATCTTGAGGTCCGGCCGCAACATCCGGCCCGCCTCGGCGAGTTCGTAGCCGCTCACCCCCGGCAGCCGGATGTCGCTGAGAAGCACGTCGATCGGCGCACCCGATTGCAGGGCCTTGAGCCCCGCTTCGCCGTCACCCACGGCCTGAACGTCGAAGCCTTCTTCCCGAAGGCTTTCCGCGGCATATTCGCGGAGCAGCGCCTCGTCTTCGACCAACAGGATGCGGACGGCCGATTGGACCGTGGAATCCATTACGTCACCTCCATGGAAACGCTGCTGACTTCGCGCGGGAGCACGATGTCAATGGTAGTACCGATCCCTGCCTTGCTGTCGATTTCCAGTTGTCCGTTCGATTGCATCACATAACCGAGGATCGTGCTCAATCCGAGGCCGGTGCCTTTGCCGACCGGCTTGGTCGTGAAGAAGGGATCCAGCGCCCGGCTGCGCACCTCCTCGCTCATGCCGGTGCCGGTGTCGGTCACCCGCAACCGCACCTGCCCGGTCGCCTGGCCGTCCGAGCCCTGCCCGCCTTCCGGGCGCAGGTCCGCCGTGCTGATGGTGATTTCCCCGCCATCGGGCATCGCGTCGCGGGCGTTGATCACGAGGTTGAGAATTGCATTCTCCATCTGATTGGCGTCGCACAAAACGTGCCAATCGGAATGCAACTGGTACCGGATCTCGATATTCGCCCCTACCGAATGCTCGAGCAGGGTTTGCATCCCCCGTACCAGCACGTCCAGTTGCATGGGCTTGGGCGACAGGGGCTGGCTGCGCGCGAAGGCCAGGAGGCGGCCGGTGAGCGCCGCAGCCTTCTCGATGCCGCCGTGGGCGGTCTCGAGGTAGTGCTCGATCTGCTGCCGGCGCGATCGCGCTTGTCCGGCCAGTTCCAGTCCCTCCGCCAGCACCTGCAGGGGTCTCGCAGCATCCTGCCTTGGACCTGCTGCTACCCGCTCGCGCGCGGACTCCTCGAAGCGCTCAAGGGGCGTGTAGCTTTGCGCCAGCCGCTTTTCCAGCAACACGAGCGCGGTCTTGACGACCATCAATACGTTGTTGAAATCGTGGGCGATTCCGCCGGAGAGCTGGCCCACCGCTTCCATTTTCTGGCTCTGCCGCAATGCTTCCTCGGCCCGGGAGCGTTGTTCGATTTCCGCCTTCAAACTGGCGTTGGCGGTGGCCAGTTGCTCTGCACGGCGATGGAGATTCGCGTTGGCATGGCCGAGCGCCCGCTGCGCCAGCGCGACCACGCTCAGCATCAGGGCCCCCATCAAGGTGAGCAGGGCAACGCCGCTGATCTTGGCGAGTTGCATCGCCCAAGGGGTGCCGGTGCCACGCAGCAGGACGCTGCCGACGGTGGTCGGTCCCTGGCGGGCCGGAACGTCCACCAGCAGCAGGCCTTTGGCCAACTGGGGGCGCTTTCCAGGCGCCGTGCGGGGGGTTGGAATCGGCGCACTGCCCGGCATGTGGGCGCCCGCCACCAGGCGGCCTGCTTCGTTGTACACGGCCACCGCGTCCACACGCGGGTCGAGCATCAGCGCCTTGACGTACTCCTGCGCCGCGGCATGGTCGTTGAATGCGATCGCGGCGGTGACGCTCGCGGCGAGTGTCCTGGCCTGCGAGGTGAGCTGGCGCCGACGCTCCGTATGCACCGACTGGAACTGGTACAGCATCGCGATCACGCCGATCAGGAGCAGCAATCCCGCGGCGGCTATGGTCGTGATCGGTTTGAGGGGGACCCGCTGGGGGCGCGACAGGCTGTCCATGTCAGCCTGCGCCCTTCACGGCCAGCGCGAGGCTGAGCAGCTTGGAACTGATCGTGAGATGGTTGCGGATCGCCGCCGTCGTATCGACATCGAACCGCACGCGTCCGTTGTCCATCACGAACTGCACGATGCTGCCGGCGTCGTCCGGGGCATTCGAATCGGTGACCGTCAGTACCGGCGCGCCCTCGAAGCGCCGCAGCGCCAGCCGAACCGCCTCCGGCCGGCTGTCGCGGATGAACACGATCTGGCAAGCGTCGGCCGGCGTACCCGCGCCAAGTTCGCGGACGACGAACGGATGCGAACCCAGCTTGCGGCCCGCGACCGCCTTTTCCAGGAAATCGTGGAAGGGGTCGGGCCCGACCAGGCAGATTCCGAACGGTGCATCCGGGGAGGTGAACGTGTCCTGCGGCCAGTTCACGAACGGTGCCAGTTTGTAGAGATAGGTCGCCTTCACTGCGTATTCGAGCGAGACGTCGGCGGCCCGCGACTGCGCGAATGCCTCTGCACCCGCCAGCAGCAGCGTCGCCAAAAGTACGCATTCTGCCATACGCAGCCGCCAGCGCGGGGGCGGACGCCGCGGGGCCGCCGCCGCGGCGGGTGCTGCAGGCGCGGCGGCCACGCGCAGAGCGGGCATCGGCGTCGTATGGATCATGCGCGCGCCTTCAGAATGTCAGCCGGGCATCGAGGAAAACAGTGCGTCCTATGCGGTCGGCTTGCCCGAGCACGTACTCCTGGTGCCAGGGATGCAGCAAATTCATTCCTCTCAGCGACAATTCCCAATCATCGTCCGGCGCCCACGCGAGGCGCGCATCGAGTTCGGTGTAGCCGGGCACGTGCGGGTCCGGCAGAGCGCCGACCCGCCGGAGGTCGGCATCGAATTTCCAGTGCTGCCCGAGGTTCATCGACGAGCGCAGGAATGCGCGGTGTTCCGGATCGTTGCCGACGATGGCGGTCCCCAGCAAGCCGGTCGCGCCCGGCTTGAACCGGAAATGCTCACGCTCCAGTGAAAGCCCGGCACTCAGCTTCCACCAGTCGGCGATGGAATACGCGGACCACGCATCGATGCCGTAGGTGTGCCCCTGCATGCCGTTGCCCCAATACAGCGGCAGGAAATTGACCGGCGTGGCCTCGATCGACCTCAGGTCGTCGTAGTCGTTGTAGTACACCGACACGGACAGGGCGGCGCGGGCACCCCATTGGTTGCGCAGGCCGGCTTCGTAGGCGGTGAGCTTCTCCTTGCGGTAATCCGGATTGCCGCGGATGAAATCGACCGAACCATCCGGCGTGTTGGACTGCTCGAGCACGCTCGTGTCGAACACGGTCGGGGTGCGCACCGACCGCGCCACCGACGCCCACAAGAGCATGCCGCGAGCGGATTTCCATGAGAGACGCATGCTCGGCATCCATGAAAGGCCCGAGTACGGATCGTCCTCCGCCTTGATCCCGACGGTCGCCTGCATGCTTGCGCCCAACGCGATCTGATCCTGCACGAACGCATTGGCGAGGTTCTGCGTGTCGGCTGGCTGGCTCCACAACAGCGACGCGTCACTGCGGATGCTCGGGAGGAGTTTGTAGCGGTAGATGCGGTCGCCGACGCCCCAGGTGATGTGGTGGTGCTCGCCCAGCGCAAAATCCTGTTGCGCTTCGATGTCCCAGGTTGTGATGGTTCCACCGCCGCTGGTGAGCGATGCGCCGGAATGCCCGTGATCGACATACGCCTGCAACGAGAACGTGGAGCCGTTCGCCGATTGATGCCGCCAGCGCCCCAACAGGTTGGCTGCGTTTGCGAGGACGTTTGGCCCGCCGGGTTGGCCCTCGCGGCTTTCGCTGGCGTTGCCTTCAAGCGTCGCCACGTTGCCGCCACCTGCCTCCCAGTCGATGCGGAAGCCTGCCTGCGGCGCGGTCCAGCCATCCCGCGCATCGTGGCCGTTGCTGTCCTCGAACGCGCGCTGGCGGAAGTCGTGCGCGTACACCCGATACCACGCGAAATCGCCGAGCTTGCCGCCGTATTGCACCGAGGCGGCCGCCTCGTGGCTGCCCAGGCCGAACTCCAGCAGCCCGCCCTGGGTGTCGGCCGCGTTGCGGGTGATGATGTTGATCACGCCGTTGACCGCGTTGGCGCCCCACAAGGCGCCGGCCGGACCGCTGATCACCTCGATCCGGTCGATGTTCTCCGGCAGCACGTACTGCTGGTCCCAGTAGATCCCGGAGAACAGCGGGTTGTACACGCTGCGCCCGTCGATCAGCACCAGCAGTTTGTTCGGGAAATTCTGCGCATTCTGGCTGCCGCTGAGGCCCCGCGAGGTGACGATGTAGTTGCTGGGGCTTAGCCGGAACACGCCGAGGTTGGGCGCGAGCCGCAGGATCTCCGGCAGCGTTGTGGCGCCGGAACGCATGATGTCGTCGTGGGTGATGACGTAGACCGCCGCGGCCGCCCCGTTCAGCGGCTCCGGATTCTTCGCCACCGAAGTGACCACGATGTTGCCGAGGTCCTGCAGCGAGAGCTTGTCCAGTTCCTGGAGGGTGCCCTGCCCGGATGCGGCACCGGCCCATAGTCCCGCGAGCAGGCATATGGAAATCCTGGATACCCGCGCGGACGTTGCCGCCACCCGGTCACCCCCCGGGGATCTTCCTGACCGCATGTGCTTCCCCTTTCGTGGATCGACGAACACCTCGAGTGCGCCGGGCCCGGGCATTATACGGAGAGCCCCGCGCGGCTGTCCCCATGCCCGGAGATCGCCTTGCCTCGCTGGTCTCGCGCTGGGCCGGATATCGGACGCATTCGGTGCGGGAAGCCGGGGCTGTAGCGGGGCCTGCCCGGAAGCAGGCCCGAGCGCACCACCGCAAGGAGTACCGCGACATGACCGAACCCACGAAATTCCTTTCTTCCCGTTTCCTCTCCGCATCCACCTTGCTGGGCGCCAGTGTCAGGAACCTGCAGGACGAGTCCCTGTCCTTCGGCGGCCTGCTCGGCATGGGCGACAAACTGTTCGCCATCCCATGGGAGAACTTCCGTGTCGATGCCGAGACGGAACGGCTGGTCCTCGACATCTCCAAGGACCGGCTGAAGGGCGCGCCGGGATTCGACGCCGACCACTGGCCGGATTTCGCCGAACGCCAACCAGGTCCGTGAACACTATGGGACCCGGCCCCCGCACGACGGAGCGCGCATCGTCCATCCGGATTGACGGGGTACTGTCCGGCCCGCCGCATCGCGGGCGTGCCCCGCTCCTACGGAACGGCACGCCGCCGGATGGAAAACGGAGGAACGGCCATGGCGGCGAAAGCTGTGCTTGCATCCGCGACATTCCGCGCCCGAGGGAGCCGGTCGCGGCGTGGCCAGCTCCTGCAACGTCCGAGTCCCGATTCCCCGCTGCATCACGACCACGGCGCCGGGATGTGCACGCGGGTCAGGTAATCGGCAAGGGACAAACCGATCATCAATACGACCCACAGCAGCCCGGCCGCCGAGGCGAGCTGGGTCAGCCTGCGCGCCTTGCTTTCGTGCATGAACAGGGTCATCAGCAGCAGCATCATGACTACCGACACCAGCAGGTTGATCGCGATGTTGGCGGCGCCCAGGTCGACGAACGCGCTGCCGACGGTGAAGGCCAGCAGCACCAGCAATCCGAGCCACGCGAAGGCAAAGGTTTTCAGCGATTTCACTTCCGGTCTCGTCCGGGACGAACGCATGCGCGAATCCTCCGGAGCTGCTGCGGTGGGGGAAGCATGGACGGCACGGCGATAGCGCCGGATGGCCAGCAACGCCTGCAGCGCGCCCAGCGCGACGACCAGCCTTCCGAGAAATCTCGTCCTCGATTTCGGGGCACGCTGCGGATTCATCCGGGCGCCCTCCCAATGAGGTACAGCAATGGAAAGATGAACATCCAGATGATGTCGACCAGGTGCCAGTACAGCGCCGCGAGCTCGAGAGTCGTGAAATGATCCGGCCCGAAGGCGCCGTGCCACACTCTTGCCGCCAGCACCAGCACGACCGACACCGCGATGACCAAGTGGATCGAGTGCCAGCCGGTCAGCAGGTACGACAACACTTCGAACAGCTCCACGGCATGCGCGTGCCGTCCGAACTTGAGGAAGCGGACGCCGGGCACCAGGTGCTCCTTCCATTCGGCGTGGTATTCGAAGCCGTGGATCACCAGGAAGCCGATGCCGAGCGCCGCCGTCAGCGACAGGAACAGCGTGGCCACGCCGCGCTGGCCCAGCTTGATCGCGCGCAGGGCGATCACGATCGTGATGCTGCTGGTCAGGAGCGCCGCGGTTTCGCCGGAGCCGAGCAGGAGATCCGTTTCGCGGCTGGCCTCGGCGAAACCGGCCGGATGCAGCACCCGCAGGACCACGTAGCTGGTGAACAGCACGCCGAAGAACAGCATCTCCGTGGCAAGAAAGATCCACATCCCGAGCGATGCCGCGCTGTGCTGCTGGTCCGGCTCGTCGAACTGCTCCTCGAGGTGCGCACGGCGCGCCTCTTCCAACGGTGAATCGGCAAGCGTGGCGTTCATGGCGCGGGCTCGTCGTAAGCGTAGGCTTCGCGCGGCACCGGCGGGTGCAGGAAGTTTTCCTTGGGCGGCGGCGAGCTGGTCTGCCACTCGAGCCCGCGCGCATCCCATGGATTGGGGGGGGCTTTCTTGCCGTACCTGAGCGACCACAACAGGTACAGGACCGGCAGCGTGTACGAGATCGCGAGCAGCACCGCGCCACCGCTCGAGATGACGTTCAACTCCTGGAACTGCGGCAGGTACGAGTGGTAGCGGCGCGGCATGCCGCGGTAGCCGAGCAGGTACTGCGGGAAGAAGGTCACGTTGAACCCGACGAACATCAGGACCGCCGCGAATTTCGCGAGCCGCTCCGAATACAGCCGGCCGGTCACTTTCGGCCACCAGAAGTGGATGCCGCCGAGGTAGGCCATCACGGAGCCGCCCACCATCACGTAGTGGAAGTGCGCGATCACGAAGTAGGTGTCGTGCAGGAACTCATCGAGCGCCGGTGCGGCGAGGATCAATCCGGTCAGGCCACCGAGGAGGAACAGCCCGACGAAACCCAGCGCATACAGCATCGGCGCCGTGAACCGGATATCGCCCTTCCGCAAGGTCGCCGTCCAGTTGAAGATCTTGATCGCCGACGGCACCGCGACCATGAAACTCAGGAGCGAGAACACCATCGCCGCGTACACCGACATGCCGGAGACGAACATGTGGTGGCCCCACACCATGAAGCCGATCACCGCGATCGCGAGCATCGACCAGGTCATGAACTTGTAGCCGAACACGCGGCGGCTGGTGAAACACGAAATGATCTCGCTGGCGAGACCCATCGCCGGCAGGATCATCATGTACACCGCGGGGTGCGAGTAGAACCAGAACAGGTGCTGGAACAGCAGCGGGTCGCCACCCAGGGACGGATCGAAAACGCCGACGCCGACCACCCGCTCCAGCCCGACCAGCGCGAGCGTCATGGCCAGCACGGGGGTCGCAAGCACCATCACCACGCTGACGGCGTACAGGCCCCACACGAACAGCGGCAGCCGCATCCAGGTCATGCCCGGCATCCGCATCGTGTGGGTGGTGACTATGAAATTGAGGCCCGTGAAGATCGTCGAGAAGCCGGTGACGAACACGCCGATTATCGCGAGGTACACGTTGCTGTTGGAAAACATCGTCGAGTACGGCGTGTAGAAGGTCCAGCCGGTGTCGACGCCGCCAGCCCACAGCGCGGCGATCACGAACGCGCCGCCACCGATGAAGAGGTACCAGCTGAACAGGTTGATCCGCGGGAACGCCAAGTCCTTGGCCCCGATCATGATCGGCAGCAGGAAATTCCCCAGCGTCACCGGGATCGACGGCAGCAGGAAGAACCACACCATCACCACGCCATGGAACGTGAAGGCCTTGTTGTAGACCTCGGTCGGAAGCTCGCCCGACGGCACGATCAGGTCGTAGCGGATCATCGCGGCCGCCGCGCCGCCCAGGAAGAAGAACAGCGTGACGCTCAGGGTGTAGAGGATCGCGATCCGCTTGTGGTCGCGGGTGAACAGCCATCCGCGCAAGGTCCGCTTGCCGCTGTAGAAGCTGGGCGCGAGCGATTCCGGTTCGGGTTGCGGGACGGTGCCGGCGTCAATGGCGCTCATGGGTACTCTCCGAGCCGACGGATGGTGGTTGCTGCGCGGTGGCCGAGGTGGACTTGATGTAGGCCACCAGGGCGAGTACCTCTTGCTCGCTCAACTGGCCCTCGAACGAAGGCATGATCGGCGCGAAACCGGCGACGATCTGCTTGTCGGGCAGCAGGATCGAGTCGTGGATGTAGCGGTCGTCGGCGATCACGGTGCCGCCGTCGGCGAGGTGCACCGTGCGCCCGTACAGGCCATCCAGGTCCGGCGCATGCACCGAGGCGTTCGCGCCATGGCAGCCGCTGCAGCCGCGGCTGCGGAACAGTGCAGCGCCGCGCGCGGCGACGCTCTCCGGCGCCGGGTTCTTCTCCAGCCAGCGCGCGTAGGCAGCAGGCTGCATCACGACCACGTCGCCGATCATCCTGGAATGGTCGAGGCCGCAATATTGATTGCAGTACAACGAAAAGCGCCCCGTCTCGGTCGGCGTGAACCAGAGGTTCGTGTACATGCCGGGCAGCACGTCCTGCTTCACCCGGAAGGCCGGCACCGAGAAGCTGTGGATCACGTCCTGCGAGATCATCACCAGCCGGATCGGCTGGCCGAGCGGCACGTGCAGTGCGTCGATTTCGCGCTGGCCGCCAGGGTGCTGGATCTTCCACATCCACTGCTTGGCGACCACGTACACGGTTTGCGCGGCGGCCGGCGGCGACTGCAGCCGCGCGAACACGAACAGGCTCCAGATGAACACCGCGAGGAACATCCCGAACGGAACCAGCGTCCAGGCAACTTCGATGCCCATCGACTGCTTGTGCTTGCCGGTGCGGTCGGCCCTGGAACCCTGGCGATACTTGATCCCGAAATAGATCATCGTCGCGAAGATTCCGACGGCGACGAAGCCACACAGGCCGATCATGTACCAGAACAACACGTCGACCCGCGGCGCGACGCTCGAGGCATCCGGCAGCAGTGCGCTCATGATCGCGGCTCCCCGTCGTCGGGAAGGTCCAAGCCGCCGCGGCGCCGCTCCATCCGCCGCAACACCAGCAGGAAGCCGGCCAGCAGCAAGGCGGTCGCGATTCCCAAGCCCTGCATCACGCGGTGGATCACCAGCGTGTAGCGGCCGGTCGAGGCGTCGTACCGGCAACACAGCAACAGGAACTGGTCGACGAGGTTGCCGATGCGGTGGTCGGAGGCGTGCACCAGCCCGAGCCGCAGCGTGCGGGCCGGGAACTTCACGCCGAACAGGTACTGCGACACCTTGCCGTCGGGCGTCAGCAGCACCACGCCGGCCGCGTGGTCGAACTGGCCGTTGCGGCTGTCGTAGAAATACCGGAAGCCGATGCTGCGCATCAGCGCGGCACTCGTCGCTTCCGGCCCGGTGAGGTAATGCCACTGCTGGACGTGGGCACCGGGATGCGCGAACGCATCGTTGCGCTTGGTCGCGAGCGCGGACTTCGGTGTATCGCGCGGATCGATGCTGACGAGTACCACGTTGAACTGCCGCCCCGGCACGAAGCCACTCGCCTTGACCGCATTGGCCACACCGGCCCGCACGATCCCGCACAAGTTGGCGCAATGGAAGTAACCCGGGACCAGCAGGATCGGGTTGCCCTGCGCGAGACCGCGCAAGCTGGCAGGCTGGCCGTGGGCGTCACGGAATTTTCCGTCCATCGGCGCCCGCGCGCCGAGATCTTGGTCGAACCCGATCCGCTTCAACAAATCAGGTGGCGCCCGCACATGCGCTTGCGTGCTCGCGAATCCGGCTGCCGGGAGCCAGGCCAGCAGTAACGCAAGCACGGTCGGCGCGGCGTGCCGGATGCAAAAATTCTTGCAGGACGTTCGTGCACGTCGAAGCGCTAGCTTTTTCCCCGATTGGGGCCTTTTCGAAACATCTGCATGTGCGGCGCATGCCGTACCGCGGCAGAGGCCGGTCGGGTTTGCGCTGGCAGTCGACATTTTCACCGGTGCCCTCCCGACGAAGCGGATGCAGCCGGCATTCCGGCCCCAGGTCTCCGGTCCCCGGTCCCCGATGTCGAAGCAGAAACGGCAGGCGTGCCGCCCCCGAGTCCCTGCTCCCTGTTCCCCGTTCCCGCCTTCTGCTCCCCCACATAAATCTCCATCGCCCGTCCGATCGGAATCCGCGCGAATCGATGCGCGTCGTCGGTCCACAGGTAGCCATGCAGCAGCGCCCTCTTCTCTTCCCTGAGTGCCGCGAGGTCGTTGTCGGGATGCGGCTGCAGTCGCGGCGCCGGTGGCAACACCGCGGGCCGGGTTTTCAACTGCGCATGGTTGGGCATGACCCAGTACGTCAGCGCCAGCCACAAAGCGACCAGCGCGATGGCCACGGCCGTGCCCAGGACGAGGACGACACCGACCACCCGGCGTGTGGCGACACCCGGTGGCTCGTGGCCGAAGGGCGCTTCGCGCGTGTCAGCCATCGGTCCGCTCCACCCGCTGCCGTAGCACCGGCGCCGGTTCGTCCGCGTCCGGACGCAGCGCGGGGACCCGCGTCACCCGAAGCCCGCAAAGATAGATGCAAAACCACGGCGCGCCGATCCCCAGCACGGCCAGGACATCGGTCCATCGCAGCGAAAAACCTCCCGGGCGAAAACCCGGCACCACCAGCCAGAACGCATAGACGAGGTTCGCGGCGAGCAGCATCCCGGCGACCGTACCCATCGCCGCGCGGCTGCGCTTGGCGCGGCGCGACAGCAGCACCGCGAACGGGATCGCGAATCCGAACGCGATCAGGAACCAGGCGAACCAGCGCCAGGTGGTCAGCGTGCGCGGGATATACCACGCGTTCTCGGCCGGGAGATCGGCGACCCAGATCGTGAGGTACTGCATGAAGGCGAGGTACGACCAGCCAAGGACGAACATGCACAGCAGGGTGCCGAGGTCGTGCAGCAGGGGCGGCGGATGCCGGTCTTCCTCGTATGGGGAGCATGTGGCGCACAGCACCGCCAGCGCGGCGGCACCCAGCATCCAGCCGGTGGCGACCAGCATCCCGAAGGTGTCCGAATGCCAGTGCGGCGTCAGCGACGAGATCCAGTCGAACGCGGCCATCAGGGTGGTGAGCGCGTACACGATCGCGCCGGGTGCGGCGATCACCGACATCCGCGCGTTGCGGCGCAGGGCGCGCGCGAACGCGAACCACACCAGCAGCCACAACACGAAATAGCCGACCGTGCGGATCACGAAGAACGTGGAGGTCAGCCACCAGGTCTGCTTGCGCAGCAGCTCGTCATGCGCGAGCGCGTCGGCATGGGTCCAGACATACAGGTCGTGCATCCCGAACAGGATCGGGACGACCAGCACCGCCATCAGCGGCAGCGTGCGCAGCGCCGCCAGCAACTGCGGCCGGATGTACCAACCCCAGGCTCCGCCGGTCAGCGGCTGGATCATCGCCACCGCGAGGCTGCCGACACTGAGGCCCGTGAAGAACACGAAGGCGAACAGGTACGACAGCAGGGCCTGGTGCATGTCGCCCCAAAGCCCGAACAGCAGGCAACCGGCGAGCGCCAGCACGCCGACAGGCGGCAGCAGCCATTCGAAGCGGCGCGGCAGCCAGGCGCGTGTCATTTCACTGCCCCCTTGAGTTTCGCGAGGTCGGCGGGACCGAGATCCGCAACCGGGGCGTGCTGGCTCAACTGCAATGCGCGGATGTAGGCGACGATCGCCCAGCGGTCGTGCGGCGTGATCCGGTCCGCGTACGGATACATGATCCCGTAGCCATGGGTGATCACCTGGTAGAAGTGGCTGTCCGGCGCGTTGCGCAGGCGATCGCTGTGGTAACTCGGCGGGTGCGGAAATCCGCGCCGCGCGATCATGCCGTCGCCGTCGCCCGCGCGGCTGTGGCAGGGCGCGCAGTAGATGTTGAAACGTTGGCGACCGCGCGCGAGCAGCGCCGGCGTGATCGGCAACGGGTTCGAGTAACCGGGTGCGGCTGCGCGCCCGGCCTGGGCCAGCGGTTTTCCTTGTGCGTCCACGCCGACCGCTGGCCCGGAAGGCGGCAGCGGCTGGACGGCGCCCTCGCGTCCGCTGGTGGTCCCGGCCAGCGCACCCGCCGAATGCGGCACCGTGCCGTCCACCTGCGGACGCGAGGAATTGCCGTCCGCGAACAAGGGGCTCGGCGTCAACGGCTTGTACTTCGGCTGCTCATACATCTCGTGCATGCCGCGCTCGCAGCCGGCGAGCGTGAGGGTCAGCACGCAGGCGAGCGACATCGCGATGCGGGCTCCTACGCGAGCTACCGACGCCTTCCCCCCTGTTGCGCCGCGCAGCGTCTCTCCCTCTCCCCCGAGCGTTCTCTGCTCGGGGGAGAGGGCTGGGGTGAGGGGGCCAGGCTCCCGCTCCGCACGCACACGCGGTGGCGCGAAGCAATTCCCCTTCACCCTGCCCTCTCCCCCAAACGATGAAACCGTATGGGGGAGAGGGTTCAACTCCGCGGCCGCCATCTCATGGCTTCCATCATTGAAGATGTGGATCCTCATTCCGGCACCTCGATGATCGAGAGCGGCGCGAGGGTCGCTAGGAAATCTCGCGTGCGCGGCAGATCGAAAAGAGGATCGTGGGCGCGCAGCAGCAGGAAAAAGCGATCGCTGCTGCCGCGTTCGAACTCGGGAACCGCGAACAACGGATGGTGCAGGCGCGGCAGGCCGTTGCCGATCAGCATCGCGAACACGCCGAACACCGACGCCCACAGCAGCGTCATCTCGAAGGTCGGCGGAAGGAACGCGGGCCAACTGAAGGGCGGGCGGCCGCCCACGTTGATGGGGTAATCGATCGCCGCCGAGTACCACTCGACGAAGTACATGATCCCGCCGCCGAGGATGCCGCCGACCAGCGTCCAGAACGGAACGTGCACCTTGCGCGGGTG
>DASSNH010000317.1:0-4391 GCA_035701405.1 Rhodanobacteraceae bacterium | reverse complement strand
GGGCGGGCACCGTCCGCCGATCATCGGGCGCGGCGGGCGATGCCCGGATGGAGCGATGCGGGAATCGCGGCCTCCGTGTCGCGCACCCGGATTCCGGCACTGCGCCTGTCGAGCTACGTCGCAGGCGCGGGCACCGCGTCGAACGCCACGGTCAGCCGCGTCCGCTCGCCGGAAAAAGGCACCGTGCCATGCCAGAAATAGGACGGAAACAGCACCAGCGTGCCCGGCTCCGGACGCACTTCGTGTTCCGCGGGCAGGGGCGGGGTGGTGAGGATGCCCGGCTCGGCGAAGGTCAGGGTCCCCGCCCTGTCGGCCGGATTGTCCATGCCTTCGGGCAGGGCGATGTAGCACGCGGATGAAATCCATCCGCGCGGGTGCACGTGGTTGTGGTGGAACCCGCTGGCGTGCAGCCGCACCGACCAGCTTCCGTTGAAGCGATAGCCGCCCAGGTTTCGGCGCGGCAATGGATCGGAACCATGGCCGATGCGGGCGATGTAGTCGCGGATCGGCGCGTCGAAAGCCTTGAACAGCGCCTGCACCACCGGGTCGGTACTGCGCGCCAGGTCCCCGGTGGTCTCCGTGCCGCGACGCAGGGACTGGAACAACAGCGGATGGCGAAGCGCGTCGTGCAGCTTGCCAAGGCTCCGTTGCAGATCGGCAAGGAATTCGCCGAGGCCTTGCCAGGGCGGAGGGACTTCCAGCCGGTACGGAACCACCCATGTCCCGTAGTCGCACAGGCGTGCATAACGTTCGTCGCCCAGCATCCGCCACGCGGTGGTCCGAAGCGCGATCAGATACTGCTCGTCAGGGTCTTCGGCAAGCAACGCTTCGCAAAGCGCGAGCGCGGCGCCGGCGTCGCCGACGCCCAGTTCGGCCGCCGCCTCGAGTTTGCGTGCCGCCGTGTCGGTGGGCAGCGCGCGCAGTGCGCGTCGGGCCAGTTCCAGCGCCGCGCGGGGGTCGAATTCCACTGCCGCAAGACCGGCGCGCACCAGCAGCGCCGGTGGCGCATGCGGTCGTTCCAACCGCGGGGCAAGGCACGCATGCGCCGCGCGCGGATCGCCCGCGCCTTGCAGGATGGCGGCCTTGGCCGCCCACAATGCATCGTCGCTGCCGAACCTGGCGATCGCCTGGTCGAGCATCGAGGTTGCCTCGGCGACGTCGCCAGAGCGCATCCAGGCCAATCGCGCGAGCTCGTCCTGCGCGTCGACGCGCTGCGGATCCAGTTGCAGGCAATCGCGCAGCGCCGCCTCGGCGCGCTCGAATTCGCCCATGGCCACGAGGCTGCGGGCGCGGGCGTGGTGCAACGCGGCGCTGCGGCAGCCGCGACCGATCGCACGGCGGCTGACGCGCTCCGCCTCGGCGTGGCGGTTCGCCGATTGCAGCGCGGTGGCGAGCGCGGCGGCCGCCGCGACGTTTGTCGGCGCCCTGGTCAAGGCATCCTGGTAGAAATCGATCGCTTCGGCGCCACGATCGAGGGCAAACAGCGCCGACACGTGCTGCGCCGCCAACTCCGGCGCGAAATGGCCAGCGGCGCAGAACGGCGCCACGATCGCCAACGCCTGCGCCGGCCGTTGCCGGTCGTTGTAATGGCGGGCGAGCACCCACGCCGCGCGGGGATCGGCCGTCGCCGCGGTCGCGGCGCGCAGGAGCAATGGCTCTGCTTCCGCGGGCCGGCCGCTGTTGAGCAACAGTTCGCCCAGCATCGTAAGCAGCGGCGGCCACGCCGGTTCGACCGCGGCCGCTTCGCGCAGAACCGTTTCGGCGCCGGCGGCATCGCCGAGCGCCAGCTTGGCGCCTCCCAGCAATCGTCGCGCCTCGGAAAAATCCGGGTGCTCTTCGACGATCGTCGCGAGCCGATCGTGCGCGCCCTGCAATTCCCCCGCGCGCAGCATGGCGTCGATGCGCCGCATGTCCGCGAGGAGCGCGGCGGAAGTCATTTGTCCACGCTGGTCGCCCGGCGCGTCAGCCGCGGCTTGCCATCGGCGTCGCGGTCGATGGTGATGTCATAGTGCCTGCCGCGGAAGGTCAGGTTCTTCAACGTCATCGATTTCCATCCCGTTGGCAGCACGGGCGGATAGGCCGCGACCAACCCGTTCTCCTCGATCCGCAAGCCGGTAACGCCGTAGAGCAGGCTTTGCACGAAGCCTGCCGAACCGGTGAGGAACCAGCCGGTGTTGTTGTCCACCGTTTCCGTGCGCACGTTGAATGGGGCCTTCAGCATTCCCGGACCGATATTGTCCTGCAGCCAGCGCGTCATGTCCGCCGAATTGCCCACCGTGGCGGCGGCGATCGCGAGGGGCGCGAGACCCATGGACGTCGATGTCGCGCCCGGTTGCTCCAGCGGCGCGGCAGCGATCCGGTAGTCGTTGTGCCGCACCGTTTCGCCCATGGCGAGGTCCAGCGACGGGAACATCAGGAATGCCAGGTCGTTGTCGGCGGCATCGTGCAGCGGGGTGCCAGGGTCGAAATCGAGATGATGCCGGCCCGCTTCCGAAAACGGTATATCGAGCTTGTCCGCGACTTCGGTCCAGCGCGGATCGGCCCTTTCTCCGACCGCCGTCGCCGCGGCCGCGGCGATCCGCAACGCCTTTGCCGCAGCGGCATTGGTGAAGGTGTCGTCATCCACATGGGCGTAAGGCTCCATCAGCGAAACGACATCGCGTATTTCATAACGGGCTTGCGCCTTGTCGTACGTCGCGCGGCTGACCCAGAACTCGGCGACGTCGCGGATCACCGGCCAGCCGTGCTCGCGCAACCAGGCGAGGTCATGGGTTGCAAGCCAGTATTGCCACTGCGCGATCGCGATGTCGGCGTTGACATGGATTTCGCCGACGCTCAAGCGGTGGGCTGCGAACAGGATTTGTTCGCTGCCGTCCTGGGGATCGGCTTCCCACGGGTACTTCGCGCCTTCGAAACCGGCCGCGCGGGCGCGTCGCTGCGCGGCGGGCAAGGTGCGGTCGCGGAACATCACGATCGACTTCGCACGCTCTGGATGCAGCAACACCAGCGCCGGAAACATCCAGGTGTCGCTGTCCCAGAACACGTGCCCGACGTACCCCGTGGTCATGCCACAGCCACCGAGGCCCCAGGCGCCTTCGGGCGCGGCATTCGCCAGCAGGTAATACAAGTCCGAATGCAGCGCGAGTTGGGCCTCGGGATCGCCATCGATGCGGATGTCCGATTGCCACAGCTTCGCCCACGTCGCGCGCTGTGCATCGAGCATCGCGTCGAAGCCCTGTTGGCGTGCGGCCCGGGCCAGCGCAAGGTCCGCCTTGCCATCGCCACCCCAGCCGTCGCGCGAAACCGCGACGTATTTGGTGAACGCGTAGGTCCTGCCCTTTTGGACCTTCGCCCGCACGTCCAGCGCCAGCCGGTAGTCGGTCCGATCCAGTTTCGATTCGACTGGACGAATGCCGGCCGGCAACTGCACCGCCACGGCCTCGCCCATCCGCTTGCTGTTGGTCGCCCGTCCGTCCAGCCGAAGCGTCATTGCTTCCGTGTCGCCGGCGGCGTCCAATACCTGCGTATCGCCGTGATACCAGACCGCAGCGCGATCGGCCGTGGCCGGCGCCGCCGGTTCCAGCGACAGCCCGTGCGCATGCAACGCCTGCCGGAAGCGGTCCCCCGTCAGCCCGGTATCGCCGGGCAGTTTCGCCAGCGCCAGGCGCGGCTGCGAGGGCGCCCACAACACCAGCGGAAACGACAACTCCACCACGCCGTCGAACTCGGGGGTGACCGTGAAGCGGACCGCGGCGAGGTGGGGCGAAGCCTCGCTGACGAACTCCACCACGTTCACGCGCGTCGCCTTGCCGTGGTCGACGTAGCGGTAGCTCGTGGTCAAGGTGCCGTCATGCAGGTCCAGGACCTGCCGGTAGTCCTGCAGGGTCGCAGCATCCACCGGCGACAGGTTCAACCACGCACCGGAGGCGCCCGTCCGGTAATCGATGCCGCTCCAGCCGGGAATCGCCGCGGGTCGCGCGATGTCGTCCTTGCCATGGTCCATGAACGCGACGAGGTACGACAGGTTGCCTTCGGTGCCGCGCGGCGAAGTGAAGGTCGAGAAATGGCCGTTGGCGAGTTCGCCCGGGAAATACGCCTCAAGATCCTTTGCGGTGGCGGCGAGGAGGAAGCTCGGGTCGGTGGCGGCGAACGCCGTCGGAACGATGCCGGTTAGCACCAGCAGGACACAACCAGCCAGGCTCGTCTTCGCGCGTCTCATCCGACCCGACCGCATCACGTCAAAGCTCCTTGCGCACCAGCCTTGCCTTGCCATCCTCGCCGCGCCGGATGGTGTAGTCGTAATGCTCACCCCGGAAACTGACGTTCTTCAGCGTCACCGATTTCCAGTCCGGCGGCAGCACCGGCGCGTATTCCGCATCCAGTCCCTTGTC
>DASSNH010000316.1:0-8717 GCA_035701405.1 Rhodanobacteraceae bacterium | reverse complement strand
TGCGCGATGGCAAGGTGCGCGAGTACGAAATCGAGCCCGAGCAGTTCGACATCCCGATGGCGTCCAGCCGCAACCTGCGGGTCGGAGATGCCGCGGAATCCAAGGCGATGCTGTTGCGCGTGCTGGAAGGCGAGGCAGGCGTCCCCCGCAACATCGTGCTGTTGAACGCCGGCGCCGCCTTGTACGCCGCCGACGCCGCGGCTTCGATCGCCGGCGGCATCGAACGTGCGCGCGGCGCGATCGATGACGGTTCGGCGCGCGCCAAGCTCGACGAATTCGTCGCGGCGACCCGTACGCTGGCCGGCTGCGAGTCCCGACTCCCGAGTCCCGAGCCTCGCACGTCGTGAACGACATTCTCCGCACCATCCTCGACCGCAAGCGCGAAGAGATCGCCGAGCGAATTGCGGTGTTGCCTATCCGTGCCTTGCGTGATCGCGCCGCGGCCGCCGCCCCGCCGCGCGGGTTCGTCCGCGCCTTGCAGGCCCGTGTCGCAGCCGGACAATCTGCCGTGATCGCAGAGGTCAAGAAAGCCAGCCCGTCGAAGGGCGTGATCCGCCCCGATTTCGATCCGGCCGCGATCGCGCGTAGCTACGCGTCGGGCGGCGCCACCTGCCTGTCGGTGCTGACGGATACGGACTTCTTCCAGGGCAGCGATGACTTCCTGCAACAGGCCCGCACCGCCTGCGCGCTGCCGGTGTTGCGCAAGGACTTCATCATCGAGCCCTACCAGGTGCACGAGGCGCGGGCCCTCGGCGCCGACGCCGTCCTGCTGATCGCGGCCGCGCTCGGCAACGCCGAGTTCGCGAACCTGCATGCGCTGGCGCTCGAACTCGGCATGGACGTGCTGCTCGAGGTGCACACCACGGCCGATCTCGAACGCGCACAGATGCTGCCGCGGCCGGATCGCACGGCGATCGGCGTGAACAATCGCGATCTCGCGACCTTCGAGACCACCCTCGAAACGGTCCTCCGGCTCCGGCACCAGGTGCCGGAAGGTCGCCTGCTGGTGGCCGAAAGTGGCATCGCCACCCGCGAGGACGTCGCGCGGCTGCGCGCCGCCGGCATCCACGCGTTCCTGGTCGGCGAAGCCTGCATGCGCGCGCCCGATCCGGGCGCGGAGCTGGCGCGGCTGTTCACAGGGCCGTGAGCATGGAGCAAGCGGAGGCGGCGCGGCGCGTCGTGCTGTTCGACTTCGACGGCGTGCTGATCCGCGGCGACGCCTTCTCGCTGTTCATGCGCGACTGTTACGCGCGGGCGCGCTGGCGCAAGGCGCTGGTGCTGCTGTCGAGCCCGTGGTTGCTGCTGGTGTTTCCGTTTTCGCGACGGCGGGTCATGCGGGCACTGGTGCATCTGGGGCTGCTTGGCCTCGACGAGGCGCGCTACCGGGTCCGGGTGCAGGCCTTTGCCTCTACGCTGGTGCGCCGGCCGGGGAATTTCCGTCGCGACGGGCTGCGGGCGCTGCGCCGGCACCAGGCCGCCGGGGATCGCATCGTGATCGTCACCGGTTGCGAGGATTTGCTGGTGCGCGCCGTGCTCGCCGAACTCGGTGTGGCCGACGTCGAGGTGCTGGCGTCACGCTTGCGCGCGGGCCGGTTCGGCATGCGCGCGGATTGGCACAACGTCGGCCGCCGCAAAGTGGAACTGCTGGCACTGCACGGCATCGACGCCTGGCACGTGGCCTACGGCGATTCCGATCACGATCTGCCGATGCTCGCCGTGGCCGGCGAGGCGGTGCTGGTCAATGCGACGCCCAGGTTTTGCCGGCGCGTGGAGAAGGCGCTGGGCCACGCCGTCACCCGCGCCGAATGGAGTTGAGGGGCTGTCCCTTCTCCCTGCGGGAGAAGGTGGCGCGCAGCGCCGGATGAGGGTTCGGGTCGTTGCGCACCCAACACGCCTGCCGTGGTACCTGACCCTCACCCAGGGGAGAGGCAATTACCGCGTCCCGCGCACCACGATCGTCTTGCCCGACACGTCGATCCCGCCGGTGTCCTCGAGCTGCTTCAGGACCCGCCCGGCCATTTCGCGCGAGCAACCCACGATTCGCGACAGCTCCTGGCGCGAGATCCGGATCTGGGTGCCTTCCGGATGGGTCATCGCGTCCGGCTCCTGGCACAGGTCCAGCAGCGTGCGCGCGATCCGGTTGGTGACGTCCAGGAACGCCATGCGGCTGACCTGGCGCGAGGTTCGCAGCAGGCGGTGGGTCAACTGCAGCCCGATCGCGAACAGGATGCGCGGGCAGTCGTCGCGAAGTTGTCCCGCAAACAGCTGGAACAGCTTGTCATAGCCGATCTCGGCGAGCTCGCAGGGCGTGCGGGTGCGGATCAGCACCTCGCGCTGGGCCTGCTCGACGAACAGCCCCATCTCGCCGATGAATTCGCCGCGGTTGATGTAGGCAAGGATCAGCTCGCGGCCCTGGTCGTCTTCGCTGCAGACCGTGACCGAGCCGTCGATCACGTAGAACAGCGTGTTGGCGGGGTCGCCCGGCCGCAGGATTGCGCTCTTGCCGGGATAGCGGCGGCGGTGGCATTGCTCGAGCAGCCGCTGCATGGCGGCGGGATCGGGCGCCAGCATCGGCGGCGCCTTCGAGCGTTCGTAGACTTGTTGCAGCAGGTAGCGTAGTTCGGACATGGGTTCCTGAAACTACTTCACGTTTTATGGAAAGTTCACCCCTGGGCCGGGATTGTGCCACATTAACGGCGGCCAAGTGGCAAGGGTGCGCCGGAGCCGACTTTCCCGCATACTCCGCGTCTTCCCGATACCGCCGCGCGCGCATCCGCACCCAGCCTTGCGCCCGGCATTCCGTCTCCACCCGTTTCGAGGGACACTGCCGTGGTCAAGCCGCTGCCCCGCTTGAAGCTGCAGGGGTTCAACAACCTCACCAAGGCGCTCAGCTTCAACATCTACGACATCTGCTACGCGGTCACCAACGACCAGCGTGATCGCTACATCGACTACATCGATGAGGCCTACGATGCCGACCGCCTGACCCAGATCCTGACCGACGTCGCCGACATCATCGGCGCGAACATCCTGAATATCGCCCGCCAGGACTACGACCCGCAGGGCGCCTCGGTGACGATCCTGATTTCCGAACACCCCGTGATCGACAAGCTCGGCCGCGACATGATCTCGGACGCAGTGGTCGCGCACATGGACAAGTCGCACATCACCGTGCACACCTATCCGGAAACGCACCCGCACAACGGGATCGCCACGTTCCGCGCGGACATCGACGTTGCGACCTGCGGGGTGATTTCGCCGCTGAAGGCCTTGAACTACCTGATCGACAGCTTCGAGTCGGACATCGTGACGATGGACTACCGGGTGCGCGGCTTCACCCGCGACATCCACGGCAAGAAGCACTACATCGACCACAAGATCAACTCGATCCAGGATTACCTCGCCAAGCACATCCGCCAGAAGTACGAGATGTTCGACGTCAACGTGTACCAGGAAAACATGTTCCACACCAAGATGCACGTGAAGGACTTCGACCTCGACACCTACCTGTTCGAGGCGCACGCCGAGGACCTGTCGTTCCGGGACCGCCAGAAGATCGAGTCGCTGCTCCGCCGCGAGATCGAGGAGCTGTTCCACGGCCGCAACTTGATGTAGGGGCCAGCGGCGGGAGGCAGGGGACAGGGAAACGGGGAACAGAAAGGCGCGATCTTCGCCGCTACCGTTCCCGCTTGACCGCTCCCCGTTCCCTGTTCCCGCAGATCCCGCAGTTCAAACCCGATAGGCCACCGCCTTCATCACCGCCGAGGCGCCCCGCATGAGGGCAGGGATCGGCGGCGGAACCCGTTCTCCGCCGCGCGCGAGCGCGTTGTCGGCGTGGCGGGCTTCGTCGGCCTGCATGGTTCGGAGGATCGCGCGCGAACGCGCATCGGCGGGCGGCAGGCGCGCGAGGTGCTCGCCGAGGTGGGCCTCCACCTGCCGCTCCGTTTCGACGACGAAGCCGAGGCTCCAGCGGTCGCCGGCCATCGCGGCCAGCGCGCCGATCGCGAAGCTGCCGGCGTACCAGACCGGATTCAATAGGCTCGGGTGGTCGTCGAGTTCCGAGAGCCGTTGCGCGCACCAGGCGAGGTGGTCGGTTTCCTCGCCGGCCGCGGCGTCGAGGTGGGCACGGGTGACGGAGTCGCGCGCCAATGCCGCTTGTCCGTCGTAGAGCGCCTGCGCGCAGACCTCACCGGTGTGGTTGACGCGCATCAGCCCGGCGGCGTGGCGGCGTGCCGCCGGATCGAGGCGCGGCAACGGGTGCTCTTCGCCGGGCGATGGGCGCGCGGCAACGGCCGCGCCGGCGACGGTATCGAGCGCACGCTGGAACGCGGCCAGGACGCGGTCGCCGGGGCCCAGGCGACGGGTATCGATCGTCGGACGGTTCATGCCTTCAATTGTTGCGCGAGCAGGACCAGCGGATGCTGAACCTCCATGGGCGTGCCGCGTTCGCCCAGGCCGGCGCCGAGGTGCAGGCGACAGCCGATGTTGGCGGTCAGCAGCAGGCCGGGAAGCGGATCCGGCAGGTTTTCGAACACGCGCTGGCGCTGCGCCACCGCGCGCTCCGGGAATTCCAGCATGTAACTCCCCGCGGCTCCGCAGCACATGCCGCGCGTCGGCAATACGTCGAGTTCGAGCCCGGGAATCCGCGCCAGCATGCGTCGTACCGCACCGTCGGCGCGCGCGACATTGACCTGGGTGCAGGGCAGGTGCAGCACGGCCTTGCGTTCGAGTGGCCGGAACGCCAGCGCCTCGCCCTGTCGGTCGAGAAACGCCATCGCGTCCTCCACCTGCGTCCCCGGCAGATCCTCGCGCAGCGTGCCGAGGCAGCCAGGAGTGGCAGTCAGTACGCAATCCACACTCTCGGCCGCGGAGGCATCACGTACCCGCCGTGCCTTGGCGGCGGCATCGACCGAATCACCGGTATGCGTCGCCAGCGCCCCGCAGCAAAGTCCCTCCATGCGCCGGACCTCGAAGCCGGCCGCCGACAGCAGGCACGCTGCGGCATCCTGGGCTTCGCGCTCGAGTGCGCCCTGCACGCAGCCGCCGAACAGCGCGACCTTGCCGCGAGCAGCGGCCGGGGCCGGAACCGCGGTTCCGGCGCGCGGAGCGGCGGGCAGGGCGGGCAACAGCGAAACCGCCGCGCGCAGCGCGGAATGACGCGGCAAGAGCCGGCGCGCCAGCGGCGTCAGCCAATGTCGCGCACCGACCCACCGCGCCAGTGCGGCGCCCGTGCGGAGCCAGCGCGGCCGAGTCAGCAGGCGCAGCATGCGCCGGGGTCGGGGCGACGCAGGCGGCAGGGCCGCGCGGTAAGCGGTCAGCAGTTCGCCATAGTGGACGGGCACCGGGCAAACCCGTTCGCAGGCGAGGCAGCCCAGGCAATGGTCGAGATGGGCGCGCAGATCCGCGTCCGGCGCGACGCTGCCGTCCACGGCATGGCGCGACAAGGCGATCCTGCCACGCGGGGACTCCGTTTCGACCCGATCCAGCGCATAGGTTGGGCAGTACGGCAGGCACAGTCCGCACTTCACGCAGGCATTGGCAAGTCCGATAATGTGCTGGCGGGCATCGGGGGCGGACATCGGCCGATGCTAGCAAGGATTCGCTTTGCGTTCGTCCATGAACGCTGCGCCTCAGGCAGCCCGTTGCGTGTTGGCAGCGCGATTGGGTGACACCAGAACGGCCATCCCTGGCCTGACTTTCCACGGCAGCCGCTCAGGAACAAGCTGCTGGTCCCCGGTCCCGGGTCCCCGGAATTCCGGATCCCGGGTCCCGAGTCCCGCCCACCGCCGTATCTTGCGTGGCGCCGCCATCGCCGGTATCCTTGGCGGTCTTTCGTTGCTGTCAACTGCCGTCGCGCCCCGTGGCGCGGCCCGCACTATGTGCGGCCCTACAACTGTACGGATCGTTCCCATGAAGACCTTCAGCGCCAAGGCCGAATCGGTCAAGCGCGACTGGCTCGTCGTCGACGCCAGTGGCAAGACCCTGGGCCGGCTGTGCTCGGAAGTCGCGCGTCGTCTGCGCGGCAAGCACAAGCCGGAGTTCACCCCGCACGTCGACACCGGCGATTACATCGTCGTGGTCAACGCGGAAAAGGTCGCGGTGACCGGCAACAAGCTGGAAGACAAGAACTACCACCGTTTCACCGGCTACGTCGGCAACCTGAAGACCACCAATCTCAAGGATCTGCTGGCAACGCACCCGGAACGCGCGATCGAGATCGGCGTCAAGGGCATGCTGCCGAAGAATCCCCTGGGCCGGACGATGTTCCGCAAGCTCAAGGTCTATCGCGGACCCGAGCACCCGCACACCGCACAACAGCCCAAGGCGCTGGAGATCTGACGATGGCGACGACGCAACAGAACTACGGCACCGGCCGCCGCAAGACCTCCGCCGCCCGCGTGTTCCTGAACAAGGGTAGCGGCCAGATCATGGTCAACGGCCGTCCGCTGGACGAATTCTTCGGGCGGGAAACGTCGCGGATGATCGTGCGCCAGCCGCTGGAACTCACCCAGACCGCCGACAAGTTCGACATCCAGGTCAACGTCGCCGGCGGCGGCATCACCGGCCAGGCCGGCGCGATCCGCCTCGGCATCGCCCGTGCGCTGGTCGAATACGATGAAACCCTGAAGGCGCCGCTGCGCCGTGCGGGGTTCATGACCCGCGACGCCCGCGCGGTCGAGCGCAAGAAGGTCGGCTTGCACAAGGCACGTCGCGCGACGCAGTTCTCGAAGCGGTAATTTGCGCGATCCCGCAAGTGTGCGATCGATCCCTGATCGCGGCGTTGTCGGGAACGCAAGCGGTCAGGCCGACTGTCGGTCATGGAGATCGGAACAGCCATCCATGGCCTGACTTTTGGCAACAGCCGCTTCGCTCGCGGCCTCTCCTGATTCGCACTAAAATCCGTCTGCACAGCCCCGTCGCCAAGTGGTAAGGCACCTGACTCTGACTCAGGCATTCGGTGGTTCGAATCCATCCGGGGCTGCCACTCCAGAAACGATGAAGCCCGCCTCGGCGGGCTTCATCGTTTCTGCGCCCCTCAGAGCCGTCGGCCGTCGCCCACCAGCACCACGTCCGCCGGCCGCTGCGCGAACAGTCCCACGGTGACCACGCCCGCGATCTGGTTCCATTCGGCCTCGACTCGCGCAGGCTCGGTGATCGAAAGTCCGTGCACGTCGAGGATCCAGTTGCCGTTGTCGGTGACGCAGCCCTGCCGCCACACCGGCATGCCACCGCGCTGCTGGATCTCCCGGGCGACGTGGCTGCGCGCCATGGGGATCACTTCCACGGGGACGGCAAACTTGCCGAGTACTTCGACGCACTTGCCCGCGTCCACGATGCACACGAATTGCTTCGCGACCGCAGCGAGGATCTTCTCGCGCGTCAACGCCCCGCCGCCGCCCTTGATGAGGCGGCGCTGCGGATCGCACTCGTCGGCTCCGTCCACGTACACCCCGATCGTGCCGACCGCGTTGGGATCGAGCACCTGGATGCCGTGCTCGCGCAACAGCGCGCTGCTCTGTTCGGAGCTCGATACCGCCCCGTCGAGCCGGTGCTTCATCCGCGCGAGGCCCTCGATGAAGTACCGCACCGTCGAGCCGGTGCCGACGCCGATCACCTGGTTGTCTTCGACGTATTCGAGCGCGGCCTCGCCGGCCGCGCGTTTCTGCGCTTCGATGTCCAACGCGCCCCCTTTCATTCGAGTTCGAGGATGGCCCGCCACTGTGCATCGCTCACCGGCAGTATCGACAGACGGTTGCCGCGCCGCGTGAGGGCGAAGTCGCCCAGGCCTTCCAGTTGCTTGATCTCGTCCAGCGTGACCACCCGCTTGAACTTGCGCACGAACCGGACGTCCACCAGTGACCAGCGCGGATTGCCGCGATCGCTCCCGGCATCGAAGTAATCGTCCTTCGGATCGAACTGGCCGGGATCGGGATAGGGCGCGCTTGCGACCTTGGCGAGCCCCGCGACGCCCGGCACCGCGCAACTCGAGTGGTAGATCATCACTTCGTCGCCGCGCGTCATTTCCCGGATGAAGTTGCGCGCCTGGTAATTGCGCACGCCGTTCCAGGGTTCGACGCGGCGCTGCTTCAGGTCGTCGATCGAGAAGGTGTCGGGCTCGGTTTTCATCAGCCAGCGTCGCATCGTCGACTCGTCAGGTGGCACCGTCAGCGCGACAGGCTATCAGTTCCCCATCGGTGGCGATGTAGTCGACATCGACGTCCCACGGTTCGGGCGGCACGGCCTCGACCTCCTGGAACGCGTAGCCGACCCCGACCAGCAGCGGCGTCGCCGGTCGCGGTACCTCGCGCAGGTGGGCGAGGCTGGTGTCGTACCAGCCGCCGCCGGTTCCGAGGCGCCGGCCAAGCCGGTCGAAGGCGAGCAGCGGCAGCAGGATCACGTCCATGTCCGCCGGCCCATGCAGGTCTTCGGTCGGTACATCAGGCTCGGGGATGCCGAAGCGATTGCTGTCCAGCCTGGTGCCGTCGCGGTATTCCCCGAAGCGGAGCTGCCGCGATTCGCCGAGCACCGGAAGGAAGTAGCGCTGCTCGCGCCGCGCCAGGGATGCCACCGCCAGATTGAGCGGCAACTCGCCGCGCACCGCCCAGTAGCCGGCCACGCGCCGGTCGGTCATGAATTCCGGGAGCTTTTCCAGGCTGTGCAGGACCCCGGCGGCCGCTTCGATCCGCTGCCTGGCGTCCAGCTCGCCGCGTCGCACC
>DASSNH010000315.1:0-3979 GCA_035701405.1 Rhodanobacteraceae bacterium | reverse complement strand
TGGCCCGGCCAGGCGCTGTCGTACATGATCGGCGAGCAGGTGATCCTGCAGTTGCGCGACGAGGCCAGGCAGAAGCTCGGCGACAAGTACAACCTCAAGCATTTCGACGACGTGGTGCTGGGCCAGGGCAGCCTGCCGATGGCGATCCTGCAGGAAGTGGTGGACAAATGGATCGACAACACCCTGGCAGGCAAGCCGGCCGACCAGTTGCCGTTCGCGTGCAAGCCGCGCAGTCTGGAAGTCTGCACGGCCGACGATGGTTCGCGATGACGCTCGCCCGGAAAGCCCCGGTGCTTGCGGGCGATAGCCTCTCGTCCGCGCGCGTGCCCGACGTGGCCCATAAACAGGCAGTCCCCGTTGCCGGGGACTGCTGGAAAAAAAGACACTGGAAAGGACGTACGGTCAGTGGTACCTGCGCCGCAGCCCGACGAATCCGCCGATCAGCAGCAGGCCGAAGCCGAGCATCCCCAATTCCGCAGGCTCGGGGACGCCGACCGTCGGCGTTCCGAACTGGGTGTAATGGCTGAGTCCCGCGCCCTGTCCCGGCATGGCAGACAAAAACACATCAAGCGAGCCGCCGAGATTGTGGATAAAAGCGTAGCTCAAACCGTATTTGTTGCCGATCTTGATGAGAACGTACTCTCCGGAAATGGAGAAACTTTCGCTGCCGCCGTTTCCGTCCAGCTTCATTCCGGCCGTGAAGTTCTCACCCGTGACGGTATTGACGAAACCCAGTTCGGTGGCATCGCCGGAATTGCCCAGGTCGAACACGTCGCCCGGGCCGTCACCCCACGAGGTCGGCGATTCGGATTCAAGCACCTCGATCAGGCCGGAGCAGCTTCCGTCCGAACTGCCGCATCCCAGCGTGAAACGCAGCGTGTCCTGGTTGCCGGCGTCGTTGTAGAACGATATCGGGGTCGCGTTCGCCAAGGGTGCCGCAATCAGCCCGAACACTCCGAGCAAGGCGGCGGCCATTCCGAACTTGATGTTCATGCTCGACAACAGCGGAAAACGTAGGCGCATTTCTCGGCTCTCCTGCATCGCTTTTTTCGCGACCGTTGGCCTATTCGAAGCAATTTTCGCGCCACGCACACAAGCCCCTGTCATGAAAGGCTTTTATTCCAGGCTGATTGTCCCGAAAATGGCACTTTTGTAAGGTTGCCCGACAGGGGCTGCAGGGATCGGCGTGGACATGTGGCCAAACTCGTTGTTTCTGGACGTATTTTTCAAGGTAGCCTGCCGGGGCCCCATGTAAGTCCCGGCGACGCGCCAGACAACGGCACCTGCCGATACCGCGGAAGCTGCGGTACGGGAGCCAAACCGCTCCGCCTGAAAACCTGAATCGGGCACCCAATCCATCCCGGCCTCGCTTGGTATGCTCGCGGCGGGCAACCGGACCGGGGAGATCCGTGATGCGCATCCTGGCAATCCTGGCCTGCGTGGCCGTGGCCGTGCTGGCGATCCCGCCCGCGCACGCCGAAACCACCGTCGAACTCGTGGCTACCTGGCCAGCCGGCGAAACCGTGACGCTCAGCCGCAACCAGACCTTCTATCTGCACTTACGCTACACCAGCGACCAGCCGGTGCAAATCTGGGCCCGTCCGTACTTCCAGGGGAAGCCGGCGCATGCGGGGAGCAATCCCTCGCGCACCTATCCTCCGGGCAGCGGCGAAGCGCTGGGTTGGTTCTTCCTGGATCCCGGTGCCGTGGTTGACGAAGTGCGGATCCGCGCCGGCGACAGCTCGCCGAACGGG
Source organism: Rhodanobacteraceae bacterium (assembly GCA_035701405.1). Taxonomy (GTDB): domain Bacteria; phylum Pseudomonadota; class Gammaproteobacteria; order Xanthomonadales; family Rhodanobacteraceae; genus 66-474. The sequence continues at coordinate 2,225 of DASSNH010000315.1, read as the reverse complement.
ACGCACGTCGTGGCCAGCTATCGGGTTGCAGTGAGCGGCGGCGACGCGTCCACCCAAGCGGGCGCACCACCTGCCTGGGTGACCACGCTGCGCGCGGCCGACAAGGCCGCGCAGGACTCGGCTTACCAGGAAGCCATGAACCGGCCCGTCAGCGCGGGTGAGACGCTGTTCTTCACCGGTTTCATGCTGTTGATGGCGGGGCTCGGGCTGTTCGGTTTGCTTGCGCCGGCGTGGGGCTTGTGGCGCTGGCGCGGCGGGTGGCGGATTGCAGCCGCAGCGCCCGCCGTCGTGATGGGATTCGTGGTGCTGCGCATCCTCGTCGGTACCTCGATCGATCCGACCTCGCACAACCTGTGGCCGTTCGAAATCCTCATGGTCGGCGCGGCCAGCACCGTGTTCATGATCGGGCTCATGTTGGCGCGCAAGGTCACCGGCGCGGGCCGCGGCCTGGCGGCGCGTTGACGCGAGGACCCCGTTGCGCCGAGCGCCATCTACATGGCGCTTGTTTGGGTTCTCCCGGAACACGTTCCGGGATCAACCCAACCTGCGAACCGACTCACCGTTGCACCGCGCGCCTTTGTAGGTTGGCGCTGAGCGCAGCGAAGCCCAACGGCCTTCGACGGTTGTCGGGCCAAGCTCATTCGCGCGGCAACGACGCCGAGTCCTGTTCGATCAGGTCGCGCAGCGTCGCCTGCATGCGGGCGTGCACCCGCACCAGCGAGCCCCACAGGAACCACGTGGTGAACGCGCCAATCGCCAGCAATGCGATCAGCACGCCCCGCGGCGGCAGGATGCTGCTTCCGAGTACGCTGACCAGCAGGGCCATGCCCGCGAGGGTGCCGAGCGGCACCAGCTTGCCCAGCACCCGGCGCAGGCCCGCGGTGCGCACGCCGTGGACCTGCTCGCTGATGCCGATCTCGGCCAGCAACATGCCCAGCGCATCGGCCTTGCGATAGACCGCGATCAGCATCGGCAGCGACACGAACAGCGCCCCCGCCCAGACCAGCGAACGCCGCACCACCGGCGACAGCGGCAGGTGCGGCCACCAGCGCGGCACCATCGCGCTGACGAACGCGCCGATTGCGAACACGGCGCACACGAGGATCAGGTTCACGGCGATGTGCCAGAGCAGCCGCCGCAGCATCCTCGCCAGCATCTGGTCACGCTCTGCCGCAGCGGTGCCGCCCATCCATTCGTGGTAGCCAACCGCCAGGGAGCGCAGCGGGCCAGGCGTCATTCGGCGCAAGCCGCCGATCAGCAACGGCTCGGCGCGCAGCAGCATCGGCGACACCAGCATGCACACCACCGCCGCGGTCACCGTCACGGGATACAGGAACTTGCCGGCCCCGCCGGCCGCCATGCCGAGGGAAGCGATCACGAACGAGAACTCGCCGATCTGCGCCATGGTCAATCCGGTCCGCAGCGAATCGCGAACGCCGCGGCCCGCGCACACGAACGCGCCGACGCTGCACGCGACGGTCTTGCCGACGATCACCGCCAGCGCGAGCCCCAGTGCCGGCCACAGCCACGGCAGCAACTGCGTGGGATCCAGCAACAGCCCGATCGCCACGAAGAAGATCGCCGCGAACATGTCGCGCACCGGCCGCACCAGCCGCACGATGCGCTCCGAGCAACGCGCTTCGGCGACCACTACGCCGGCGAGGTACGCGCCCAGCGCGACGCTGAAGCCCTCCCACTCCGCCAGCAGGCAGGCGCCGAAACAGATGCCGAGCGAGGTCACCAGCAGCGGCTCGTCGCGGCCGCGTCGCGCCAGCCAGTCGAGGAGCCGCGGCAGCAGCAGCAAGCCCAAAACCAGCGCAACCGACACGAACAGCAGCATCCGCCACAGCACCGTGAACGCAATGCCGGCGGTATTGGAACTGCCGGCCGCGATCGCGCTGAGAACGGTCAGCAGCACCACGGTCAACACCTCTTCCGACACCAGCATTCCGACCATGCCCGCCACGAAGCCCTGCCCGCGCCAGCCGCGGTCGGCAACCGTGCGCAACGCGATCATCGTCGAGGAAAAGCAGATCACGCCTCCCAGGAACAGCGCCTCGCGACCGTTCAATCCGGCGAGGCGCCCGATCTCGATGCCCAGCCACAGCATCACCGCGACTTCCACCAGCGCGGCGAGCATCACTCCGGCGCCGAGCGCGCGCAGCTTGCGCAGGCTGAAGTCGAGCCCCAGGGTGAACATCAGCAGCACCACGCCGAGGTTCGCG
>DASSNH010000314.1:0-8781 GCA_035701405.1 Rhodanobacteraceae bacterium | reverse complement strand
TGACGAACAGGATCTTGGCGATGGTGGCGGCGAGGCCGGCGACACCGAAGAATCCGAAGAACCCGGCGATCAGCGCGATGATCAGGAACACGACCGCGTAGTAGAGCATGGTGGTACTCCTTTCCTTTCAGGTGCAGGTTGAGATCCGCAAGCGGGTCGGTGGTGCGTCCGATTGAGGAGTTCGCGGCAGCGGTAAAAAAACTCCGGGCGCGCCATCCCTGGCTTGCCCGGAATCAATCGAATCGGCGCCACAGGGAGACCAAGCCGATTCGTTCGGCGGCCTCGGCACGCTTGTTTCCTCGCGCGTACCGAGCCGCCATTCGCGACGCGTCCTGCGTCGCGCGGAGCGAAACCGATCAGGCGGCATCCTCCGCCTCCTCGCCGGCGGCCGGATGCTCACCGGCCGCTGCGGCGCGAGGGTCCATCAGTGCTGCATCGAGCCATTGTCGGCGCGCACCTGCAGGTTCGACGTATCCACGTGCTTGACGCCCTGGACCCGCATCGCTTCCATGCGTGCCTTGGCGATGTCCTGCTGGGTGGCCACGGTGCCGCTGAGGGTTGCGGTGCCGTCGTTGAACGTAATGTTGACATTGGTCGCCGTGATGCCATTGGCAGTCAGCTTCTGCTTGATCTGCTGCTCGGTCCTGCTGGCCGACATGTTGCTGTCGTTGTTGTACATCGGCTGGGTGGCCTGGGTGCCGTTGCTGGTATACGGGGTGGACGTCGGCGGAGTGGTCTGTGGCGTCGTCTGCTGCGCGCCCTGGGCGTACGCTGCGGTGCCCATCGATGCGACGAGCAGGGATGCGACGGCGGCTGCAATTCGGGTTTTCATGATTGACTCCTTGTCGGTGGTGGTCATGGATCAACGCCTGCGGTCCGTGCGCCGCGCGTCCCCGCGATGGCCCTCGCGTTTCGGATCCCGGCGCGCGGGGATGTCGTTGTCGTTGGACGGATCGCGCTGACGGCGCGGAGGAAGGCGTTCTGGTTGGTGTTGCGATGGGTCTTGCCGGGTGCTCATGCTGGGTTCCATTGTGGGCGCCCGCGCTGAATGTCCTTCGAACCAGAGGCCGCAAAAGTGAATGGTCTTCGAACCGTCCGTCCATGGAACCGGTTCGAAGTGATGGGGATCCCGGGATCCTGCTGCCGTTCGGCGTCGAGTGGGAACGTGCGCCGGGGCGGCACTTCGGCGCCTCCATGCGCCGTCGAAAACAGGTGGGAGCGGCCATCGACAGCCGCGATCGATCAGGGTTCGAATTTCCTGATCTGCCTGGTGGCCTCTTCGCGGGCGATGCCATAGCGCTCCTGCAGCAAGCGGACCAGATACTCGGCGTTGCCGACCGCAACCTGCACGTCATCGTCGGTGAGCTTGTGCCAACGGGCCTTCAGGCCGGCGCCGAGATGCTTCCACTGCCACTTGAGCTTCTCGTCGTTCACGGCCTGTGCCTACCGTGGCTCGGCACGGGCATCACGTCCGCGCGGTGGCGGGGCATCGCCGCCGCCAGGGGCGGCATCTCCATTTCATGCATCAGCGATTCGATCCGCAACCGCAAGCGCTCGAGCTGGCCCAGTTCGCGGTGCAGGCTCTGCTGCAGCGGCCGGACGTTCTCCAGCGCGCGTCGCAGCCGTTGCGTGACGCGGCCCTCGTGGCGCGCGATGCACTTCAGGCAACCCAGCTCGATGTCGAGGTTGGTGATCGCGATCCGGCGCTCGATCCGCACCCGCATCCTCGCAAACCGGCTGGCGCCGCGCTCCCGGGCGGCCGACCCGGTCCCGCCCATCTGGCCGATCAGGTCATCCGCGATGGTGGCGTGCGCACGGGCCATGCGCTCGATGAGGAACTTCAGGTGCGGGCGGATCAAAAGGGGCGCGAGGGTCGTGTGCAGCAGGCGCGTGTTGTCGAGGTCGGCGACCAGCTTCCGGACCACGGCACGTTCAGCGGCGTTCATTATTCGGCCCCCTGCAGGTGCGCCGTCGACGACAGCACGCGGTGGCGCGGTCGTTGGGTCCGGACCATCAGGCGGTACGCGTACTGCTCCATCCGGCGTGCCCGCTCGCGGCCGGAAAGGCGGCCGCGGGTCGCGCTTGCGAGGCCGTGCCGGATATTCGCCAGGAGCGCGGCGGCGTCGTGCGCCATGGCCAGACAGCGCTCGCGCTCTGCGGGATCCCGGGCCATCACCGCGGCCGCGGCATGGAAGCGATGCTCGTCCTCGATCACCGTGATCAGGTCGAGGACGTTTTCGCGGTCCACGCCGTGCGGACAACCCTCCAGGCCGAACTCCAGGTCCGATGCTCCGACCCTCCTTCGCGAAACCCGGTTCTTCTCCATCCTCACGGCTGCTTCTCCTTGCATCACCGGTCCAGCGGTTGCCCCCGTTCAAGTGGCTCAACAGTGCATGGGTTCGCCTTCACGCGGGCGGCCATGCGCGGCCATGTTGCCCATGGCGACCGCGCCTGCAGTGAGGCCGATGGCTCGCCGATGGGACGCGACCGAGCTGTGGATGCGGTAGACCCGCTCCAGCAGCGCGGCGTAACTGTCGTCTGTCAGGATGTCGCCGGGCGCGTCAACGGCGGCGTGGAAGTCCGGTCCGTTGGAGGGGCGGCGCTTCCGGGACTCCCAATCCCTGATCTCCGAAAGCATGGTGGCATAGGCGCGCGACCGCTCGCTGTGGCACTCGCGCTGGAATCCGGCCGATCGGAGTGCAGCACCCTCGTGGAACTGCCGCGCGTCCTCGAGCTGCTCGACCAAGGTGCACAGGTTGGAGGGAATCACTTCCACGGATGGCTTCCATTGCCAAGGGGAACACAGGCTCCCACGTTCGCCCGCAGTGCGTATGTACGGAGTCGCACATTGCGGAGAAGGAGATCCTCGGACAAATGCCGTCAACAAAACGTTAAGGCGCCGGCGACGCGCGGCGGCGCATCCGCAATGGACGTATGGACGTCCGAGCGTCAGCCGAGCCAGCGCTGGTGGCTGGCTCGGACAGCCCGGTAGCAGCCGCAGGCGGCGCGTTCCAGGCCCGCACGGTCCGTCACCGCGACGCGTCCGCGCGAATAGCGGATGTACCCGAGCCGCTGCAGGGCCCCGGCCGCTTCGGTGACGCCCACCCGGCGTACGCCCAGCATTTCGGCGAGGGATGCCTGGGTGATGTTCAAGGCCTCGGCCCTCGCCCGGTCCTGCGACATCAGCAACAGCCGTGCGAGGCGTTGCTCGATCTTGTGCGAAGCGACGCAGGTGGAGTTCTGCAGGAACTGCATCATCAACACGTAGACATAGCGGTTGAGCAGGCGCCGCAACGCGCGGACGCGCTGCAACTCCCGCCGCAGCGTCGCCGCATCGATCCGCAATGCCACGCCGGCGCCCAGCACCAGCGCGCGCTGGCTGGCTTCGGCGACGCCCAGTACGAGCGCGGCGCCCAGCATCCCTTCGTTGCCCACCAGGTCGACTTCCATGCGCGCAGGGTGCGACGGATGCGTCGACAGGCCCAGGAAGCCCTCGAGCGGGAACCACGCGTGGCGGATGCGCTGGCCGGGCTCGCAAAGGACGAGGCCGGGGCGCAGATCCACGCGCTTGCCGGCCGCGAGCAGGCGTGCGCGCGCGCTGCGGGGCAGCGCATCGATCAGGCGATTCCCGCAGGCAACCCGGCGCGACATCCCCGCCGGCCGGCGGCGGATCGCGGGAGCAACGGGTGCTGCGGGCAAGGACATGGGATCTCGAGGCTCAGGAGGACGCGGCTGCATTCCTGGCGGGGGGCGATGCACGCTGCGTGCCAGAGGCCGGGGAAAAACCGCGATGCGTCCCACAGCCATGGACATCGCGGCTCCGCCCGCGTTCCACTCCGCCTTCCATGGCAACGGGCGCGCGAACTCCGAGCGCACCACGCCACAGCATTCGCAGGCGATGGATTCCAGCTTGCGCCGGTCCCGCAGCTCGATCCACCCGCGCTTGTAATGGCTCGCGCCCGCGCGCCGCAGCCTGCCGGCCGCTTCGGTGACGCCTAGCGAGGCACCCCGAGCATGCGCGCGATCAGCTCCTCCGTCATCACGAGCTGGTTCGACGGCAGCCGGGCCAACCGCATCGACAGCCAGCGGCACAACTGCCGGTCGATCGCGTGGTGGCGGTTGCAAACGGCGGTCTGGCCATCTGGATCAGCAACGCCGCCGCATCCGCTTGGCGCCCCACGTGAACCGGTGCCAACGGCGGGCTGTCGCATTCTCCGGAATGACCCCACTTTTGACGCGGAGGATACTTTCGGCCAGCGAGTATTTGCCGACGCGGTCCGCCGGATCAGCGACAAGGAGAAATCCATGCCAGGGAAGAAAAAGGCGCATGCCGCCACACGAAGCACGGCAGGCGCCGTACGCAAGCAACGCGAGATCCAGAGCCGCATGGATCGGCGCGACGAGGAGAAGGGCTCCAAATCCGCAAAAAAGAAGCCTGCCGTGCAGGCGGGCGTGCGCAAGCAGCCGGTCGACCTGCCGGCGCAGCATCTCGCCAAACCCGGCCGCGAGCACGAACTCGAAGAGGCGCCGCGTTACCTGGCCCCGGACTACCGCGGCAGCGGCAAGCTGGAGGGACGGGTCGCGCTGATCACAGGTGGCGACTCGGGGATCGGGCGCGCGGTCGCGGTGCTGTTCGCCCGCGAGGGCGCGGACGTCGCGATCGTCTATCTCAGCGAAGACGAGGACGCCCGCGAGACTGCCGAGGCGGTCGAAAACGAGGGGCACTCTTGCCTCCTGATCCCGGGCGACGTCAAGGATCCCGCCTTCTGCGCGGAAGCGGTCGACCGCACCCTGGAGGAATTCGGCCATCTCGACATCCTCGTGAACAATGCTGCCTTCCAGGAGCACAGCGAGCGCCTCGAGGACATCAGCGAAGAACACCTCCAGGAAACCCTGCAAACCAACATCGGTGGCTACTTCCACATGGCGCGCGCCGCGGTGCCGCACATGCAGGAGGGCAGCGCGATCATCAACACCGGTTCGGAAACAGGGCTGTTCGGCAATCCCATGCTGCTGGACTACTCGGCGACCAAGGGCGCGATCCACGCCTTCACTCGGTCCCTCGCCAAGAACCTCAAGGACCGCGGTATCCGCGTCAATGCGGTGGCACCTGGTCCCGTATGGACGCCGTTGAATCCCGCCGATCGTCCCGCCAAGAAGATGGCGAAGTTCGGCAAGGACAGCGCCATGGGTCGCGCCGCGCAACCCGAAGAGTTATCCCCCGCCTACGTGTTCCTCGCCGCCCCGGTCTGTTCGTCCTACATCAGCGGCAGCGTGCTGGAAGTACTGGGTGGCCCGACAGGATGAGAATGCCATGATGATGATGACCGATGGAGACTTGTGCACCCTTCGTTTCCGGTTCGATGGCGAAGGCGAGCAGGTGGCGACGCTGGTCGCGATGATGCGCTCGATGGACAATGTCGACCGGGTGGTGGAGGTCGGCGACGAGACGGCCCACATGCGGGAGGACTCGAGTTCCGCGGGGCTGTCCGACGACGACGTCCGCGCCGACTTCCACGACGTGGAAGTCCATGCGATCGACCGCGACGCGGCCGAGCAGGCCCGCGACCTGGTCGAAATCGCGGCGCGCGACCTCGGCGTGGTCGTGGAATATGTCGACCGCTTCTGAGCTGTGTCCGGTTTCATGAACCGTTGCGCAACGGCGATGGTTGCACGAAACCGCCCATTCGCGCCTCGATCACTGGCCGTTCACGGGGGCGGTGGCAGGCTGCAGGCTGCTGTAATCGATGACCACTGACCAGCGGAAGGAACCCACCATGTCACGACCCCTCATGCAACGCCTCGCCCTCCCATCCGCGCTCGTCGTCGCGATCGCCACGGCTGCGGGTTGCTCCGGTGGCAACAACAACAATAATCCCGCGGAAGGCGCCAGTACCGCCCCCATGCCGGCCGCGCCCGCGGCCACCACGTCGGCCGGTTCCCCGATGTACAACCCGGCCAACGGCGCCAGCAACGCGATGGCACCCGGCGCCACCACCATGGCCCCGGCAATGCCGGCCACCGCGTCGACTTCCCCCATGGCCGGCGGCACCACCGGCTTCGCCGCGGAGGCTGCGCGCGGAGGAATGCTGGAAGTCAGGCTCGCCGACCTTGCGCTTCAGAAGAGCAACGATGCGGACGTCAAGTCGTTCGCGAACCGGATGAAGACGGACCATACGGCCGCCAACGAAAAGTTGAAGTCGGTCGTCGGGTCGAACGAGCAATTGCCGACCACCCTGAGCGCCGAGCAGCAGCAACAGGTAAGTTCGCTCGAATCCAAGAGCGGCAAGGACTTCGACAAGGCGTATGCAGACACGATGGTTCAGGACCATCAAAAGGATGTCTCCGAGTTCGAGAACGCCCAGAACAACGCGCCGACGCAGGACCTGCGCCAGTTCGCATCCCAGACGTTGCCCACGCTCAAGGAGCACCTGAAGCTCGCGCAGCAACTGCAGTCGAAAGTCGGTAGCTGACGCCGGTTTGCAGGAGCGGGCAATGTCCCGCTCCCCATGAATTGTCGTTGTTGCAGGAGCGGGCCATGCCCGCGACCGAATGCAACGTGGAGCGGGCGCGAAGCGCCCGCTCCTTTTTTGTCGCGGCCGCAAAGCCCAGCCTCCCGAGAAGCGCTGTTCGCGCAGTGCGCACCGCTACGCGTGCGTTCACCCGGCCCGGCGGACACTCATACTCCACCCGCGCCGGAGTACGCCCCATGTCCGACGACAGCAAAGACACCAAGCGCCCCAACCACCAGAAACCGCGGAAGGAATCGCCCGCGGAGCGACGGGAGCGCAAGGGCCACGAAAGCGACAACCAGGACGAAGCGCTCGAGGAAACCTTTCCCGCCAGCGATCCGGTTTCGCCATTCGTCCCCGCAAAGCCGCCGGCGGAAGACTGAACCGGCATGGTCACGGTCGCGCGGAAGCCGCCGTGAATTCGTAGGAGCGGGCCCGCCCGCGACCGCCGCTTTCAGCAGGCAGGAAGCAGGCTTGCGCCAGGCGCTTGTTTTAGCGACCTTCCGAGGGAACGCATCGCGCGCAAGGCGCGCTCCTACATGGCTTCCGAAGCGTTCCGGCGACGCCGTCAGCCGCCGGACCCTTGCATGATCTTTTTCAGATCCTGCTTGACGTTGTCGAAGCCTTCCCAGGGATCCTTGCGCTGTCGTGCGAGCCGCTGGCGTGCCGAGTGGATGTCGTAGGCGGCACCGCTTTCGAGCTTGCCGAGTTCGGACCAGCGCAGCGGCACCGCGACCGGCGCGCCCTTGCGCGCGCGCAGTGAATAGCTCGCGATGCTGGTCGCGCCGCGGCTGTTGCGCAGGTAGTCGATGAAGATGCGTCCGCGCCGAATCCGCTTGGTGGACACGGCAACGAATTCCTGCGGATGCAGTTCCGCGAGCGCCTTCGCGAACCCTTGGGTGAAATCCTTGACCAGCGCCCAAGGGCAGGGCGGGTCGAGCGGCAGCACGACGTGCAGCCCCTTGCCGCCGGTGGTGCGCAGGAACGACTCGAGGCCTGCCTGCTCCAGCAGCTTGCGCACCAGCCGCGCTGCGGCCACCACGCGCGACCAGTCCACGTCCTCGCCGGGGTCGAGGTCGAACACGATGCGGTCCGCGCGCTCCGGATCGCGCACCGTCGCGCCCCAGGGATGGAATTCCAGGACGCCGAACTGCACCAGTTCCATCACGCCATCGGCATCCTTCGGATACAGGTAGATTGCCTGCGCGCCGGACTCTTCCTTGAGCTTCACGGTGCCGATGCGTTTCAAACCGGCCAGCTCGTGCTTCTGGAAGAAGCATTGCCCTTCGATTCCCGACGGGCAGCGGATCACGGACACCGGCCGCTCCAGCACCCCGGGCAGGAAATGTTCCATGACCGCAGCGTAATAGTCGGCCACGTCCTGCTTGGTCACGCCATTGTCGGGATAGACGACGCGGTCCGGATGTGTGATGTGGACTTCCTCGCGCGCCGGCGCACGGGCGCGCTTGCCCTTGGGCGCCTTGCTGGCGGGGGAGGGGGAACGGTCGGAATCGCGGAGATCTTCCGGCGACTTGTCTTCGCGCAGCGTTTTCAAGGAGGGTTGCCTCAGGAGCCCCTGGTTGCCGATGCCACGGTAGTACACCTCGGCCACCGCCCGCGGTTCCACCCAGCGCGCGTCGCGCAACAGCGGATCGATGCCCTCGATCGGCACCAGTGGCTGCTTCTGGCCGCCGGTGGCGAGGTCGCGGGCCACTTCGCGCAGCATCTGGTCGTTGAATCCGGTCCCGACGCGGCCGGCGTAGCGCCAAGTGCCATCGTCCCTCCTCGCCGCGAGCAGCAAGGAGCCGAAGCCAGTGCGCTGGCCCTTCGGCGGGGTATAACCGACCACCGCGAACTCGTCGCTCATCAGGCGCTTGATCTTGAGCCAGTCGTCGCCGCGCCCACCGCGATAAGGCGAATCCACGCGCTTCGAGATGATTCCTTCCAGCTTCTGCTGGGTCGCCATCTCGAACACGCGGGGGCCTTCGCCCACCCAGTGGGAGCTGAAGCCGAGGCGGGCCCGGCCTTGGCCCACCAGTTTCTCGAGGAGCTCCTTGCGCTCGACCAGGGGCGTGCGCGACAGGTCGTAGCCGTCCAGGTAGGGCAGGTCGAACAGCATGTACACCAGCGGCGCGCTGGCCTCGCCGGACAGCGTCTTCTGCAACAGGTTGAAGTCACTCAAGCCGTTGTCCAGCGCGATCAGTTCGCCGTCCAGCCGGGCCGACTTCAATCCGAGGTCGCCGATCGCGTCCACGATTTCCGGCGCCCG
>DASSNH010000313.1:0-3113 GCA_035701405.1 Rhodanobacteraceae bacterium | reverse complement strand
ATGAAATCCACGCCGTCGATTGTCGAATTGACCATGTGGCCCACGGCATTGCCGCCGCCGCCGCCCACGCCGATCACCTTGATCACCGCATTGGGTGCGAGTTTTTCCACCAGTTCGAACATTGCCCGTCCTCCGTGCTGCTGTTGTCGTGCTGCTGTCGTAATGCCTTTCGTTTCGAAAGGTTCGGCTCCTCGTGAGCCGTGGCGCCGCGGCGCCGTCGGGTCCGTTCCGTCCGGGAACGGGCCGCGAATCTAGAAATTCCGGGAAAGCCAACCCTTCATCTTGCCGATCGCGCCCGCCACGCTGTCGCCCACCGCGCCGCCCATCACCCGGTTGCTCGCCCCTTCGCGGGAACCGTGCAGCAGCAACCCGATGCCGGTGGCGTTGGCGGGCGTCGCGATCACTTCGGTGGCGCCGGTGACGTGCTGCGGCGAGCCGAGCCGCACCATCTTGTGGAAGACCTCCTCGGCGAGGTACAGCGCGCCCTCGATGCGGGATCCGCCGCCGGTCAGCACCACGCCCGCCGCCAGCAGGTTCTCGTAGCCGGAGCGGCGCAGTTCGTCCTGCACCATCTCGAAGATCTCCTCGTAGCGGGCCTGGATCGACTGCGCGAGCGCCTGCCGCTGCAGGCGACGGGGCGGACGGTCGCCCACGCTGGGCACCTGGATGGTTTCCTCGCCGCGCGCCATCTGGGCCAGTGCGCAGCCGTACTTCACCTTGATCTCCTCGGCGTTCGCGGTCGGCGTCTGCACGTACTGCGAGATGTCGTTGGTCACCTGGTCGCCACCGACCGGCAGCGACTTGGTGTAGCGGATCGACCCGTGCGTATAGATCGCGACGTCGGTGGTGCCGGCGCCGAGGTCGACCACGCACACGCCGAGTTCGCGCTCGTCTTCGGTCAGGACGGCCTTGGACGCCGCGACCGCCGCGGGCACCAGGTCGTCCACCTGCAGTCCGCACCGCTGGATGCACTTGGTGAGGTTCTGCACCGCCGAAGCCGCGCCGGTCACCAGGTGCACTCCGGCTTCCAGGCGGACGCCGCTCATCCCGACCGGGTGGCGGATGCCGTCCTGGCCGTCGATGCGGTATTCCTGAGGTTCCTTGAAGAGCACCTTGCGATCGGCCGAGATCGGCACCGCGCTGGCCGATTCCAGCACCTGGTCGAGGTCGCCGGCACCCACTTCGCGGTCGCGGATCGCGGCGGCGCCGCGCGAGTTGTGGGTCTCGAGGTGGCTGCCGGAAATCGAGGCGCACACCGAACGGATGTCGCAGCCTGCCATCTGCTCGGCTTCCTCGATCGCGCGCTGGATCGAATGCACGTTGGAGTCGATTTCGACCACCACGCCCTTCTTCATGCCGCGCGATGTGTGGCTGCCGAACCCGATCACCTCGACCGGCTCGCCCGGCAGGTATTCGCCGACGATCGCCATCACCTTCGAGGTGCCGATGTCGAGGCCGACCACCAGGTTCTTGTCGCTCTTGCGGTTCATGGGTCTAAACGTTTCCGTCAGCAGCATGGGAAGCACCATTCGTCGGGTTCGGGGGAACGGCGGGCGCCGGCTCGGGCCAGCGCACCGCGAAACCATTGCTGTAGCGAAGATCGGCGTACACGAAGCCGTCACTGCGCCCGCGCATCAGCACGGGCAGGGCCGCGGCGAAACGGGCGAGCCGCTGGTCCGGGCGGTCGCCACCGACCGCGACCCGGCCGCCATTGGAAAGCACCAGCGTCCAGCTGCCGCGTGCGGCGAGATCCACCTGTTCGACGCGCAAGCGATACGGCGCGAAGTCGGTTTCGGCGGTGCGGTAGAACGCCATCACGTCGGCGACGCGGTCATCGGGCGCATTGAAGCTCGGCAAGCCGTGGACGATGCCGGCGTCCGGCACCTTGAAGATCCGGCCGTCGCGATCGAGCAATGCGCCGTCGCCCCAGTGCGCGATCGGCTGGATCTCGGCGATGGTGATGTCGAGGGCGTCGGGCCAATGCTTGCTGACCTCGACCCGGCCGACCCACGGCAGCGCAGCCACCGCGTCGCGCACGTGGTCGAGGTCGACCGCGAAGAAGCCGGCGCCGAGCGCGGGCTTCACCGCGGCGCGCACCTGCGCGGCGCTGACATGCCGGAACGTCGCGTGCACCTGCAGTTGCCGCACCGGCCAGCGGTCCGAGGCGAACCAGCCTTCGAGCACACCGACGATCGGCAACGCGATCAGCGTGAGCGCGATCAGCCAGGCGGCGAGGCGCAAGGAGACGATGCCCTTCATGGGGCGTCTCCCTGGTCGGAAGAACGGGAACCGGGAACCGGGAACGGGGAAGAAAAACCGGCGCCCGCCACTCCCTGTTCCCCATTCCCTGTTCCCTGCTCTTCGTCGAAGCTCGTCTCCAATACCCGCCAGCACAACTCGGCGTAATCCATGCCGGCAGCGCCCGCGGCCTTCGGCACCAGCGAGTGCGAGGTCATGCCGGGCGCGGTGTTGACCTCCAGCAGCCAGGGCTGGCCCTGCGCGTCGCGCATCATGTCCACGCGGCCCCAGCCCGAGCAGCCGAGCGCGTCGAAGGCTTGCAACGCCAACGACCGCAATCCGGCTTCGGCGCCACCCTCGAGCCCGGGGCAGATGTATTGGGTGTCCTCGGCGACGTACTTGGCGTTGTAGTCGTAGTACTCGCCCTTCGGCACGATCCGGATGCTGGGCAACACGTCCCGGCCGAGGATGGAGACGGTGAATTCGCCGCCCTCGACCAGCGTCTCCATCAGGAGGTCGCCCGGATAACGCTGCGCGAGCGCGACCGCGCCATCGAGGTCGCGCTCGTCGAATACCCGCGATACGCCGACGCTCGATCCCTCGCTGGCGGGTTTCACGATCAGCGGAAAGCCGACGGCGCGCGCGGCTTCATGGATCGAGCTGCCGGTGGCGCCCCGCGGCAATGGCACGAATTTCGGCGTGGGGAGGCCCAGTGCGGTCCAGACCCACTTGCTGCGCACCTTGTCCATCGACAGCGCCGAGCCGAGCACGCCCGAGCCGGTGTAGGGAACGTGCAGGGAATCCAGTGCGCCCTGCAGCACGCCGTCCTCGCCACCGCCGTGCTGGCCGTGCAGGATGTTGAACACCCGCGCGAA
>DASSNH010000312.1:0-9879 GCA_035701405.1 Rhodanobacteraceae bacterium | reverse complement strand
GATCGCCAGTCGTCAATGGCCTTCGCGCTATGTCGCCGCGCGAACCGGGTCAACGCGCGGGACACCGCTTCGCGGTTCCGCGGGGTGTCGGCAAGCGTATCGGCTTTCTTCAGGAAGTCCGCCGGTGATGCGACCGCGTCGGCGATCCGGTTCGCGGCACGGGCGTCATCACCCGTCAGCCACGCGGCGGATTGGCTGATGGTCGAGGACCTCCCGGCGTCGGCCGCGCGTTCGATGCGGTCCCACACGCGTTGCGGGGTCAGCAGGCCCTGCACGAAGGCGGCATCGAGCACCGGCTGGCATGCCGAGGGCAGGCTGGTTTGCTGCCACAGCTCCGCGAGGTCGCGTTCGAAGTCGAGCGGCTCGCCTTGCGCGAGGCGGGCCTGCAATGCATCGCAGGTCAGCGTATCGCCGAGGCCGGGTCGGTAGAAATGCTGGAAACCTGTCCAGTCCTTCTGCTTTGCCAGCCAGCGGAGCTCGGCCTCGCGCAGGTCGCCGGCCGGGATCAAACCCGCGTATCGCTGCAGGTAGGCATCGATCTCGGCGCGCGTCGCATTCTTGATGTCGTGCTGCAACGCGGCCGCTTCGAGATAGGGATAGAGCGGATAGCTCTCGAGGCCGTTCGCCAGTGGCCGCCACGCTGCTCCCGTCCGGGCCGCCGCATACGCGGCGCGGAATGACTCGCGCTGCTGCTGGAGGGTGGTCGAGCTGGCCGTGGTTTGCGCGACGGGCGTCTGCGCGGCGCCGAACGCCGCGAAGGTGCCGATGGCGATCGCAACGGCGGTGTACATGCAGGCGCGCCAGGTCGCGCGCGTGCGGGTCAGGATTTCCATCCCACCGATTCTAGAGGATGCAGCGCACTACGCCGCCGCCTTCCACGCGGCCTCCGGCACCCGGATCTCCGCCGCGAGCGGCAGGTGGTCGGAGAACGCCGCCGGCAGCGTCCACATCCGCTCGATCGCGAGATGCGACGTGACGAGGATGTGATCGATGGCCCGTTGCGGGCGCCAGCTCGGGAAGGTCGGCCGCGGGTCGGCGGGCGGCACCAGCGACGTGTGCGCGAACAGGGTATTCAATTCCGGACAGTCCGGCGCGCAGTTCAGGTCGCCCATCAGCACGACGTTGGGGCGGTCGTGCAACAGTTCGGCGATGAAATCGATCTGGCGCAGGCGCGATCGCACGCTGAGCGAAAGGTGCGCGATCGCCACCGTCAGCGCATCGGAGCCTTCGCCATAGCGGGCCAACAGGACCCCGCGTCCGCCCAGACGGCCCGGCAGGGGATAGTCGAGCACCTCCGTCGGCGCGGCGCGGCTGATCAACCCGTTGGCGGTGTAGGAGACATTCGACAGCTTGCGATTCGGCTGGTGGCTCCAGTACGGCAACCCCGCCGTTTCGGCGAGGTAGCGGGTCTGGTTGAGGAAGCCCGAACGGATGCTGCCGGCGTCGGCCTCCTGCAGCCCCACCACGTCGAATTTCGCGATCGATTCCGCCAGCCGGTCGAGGTTGCCGAGCTTGTACTTGCCCGGCAGCACCGCGCCCCAGCTACGCGTGAAGTATTCGTGGTAGCGCGTCACGCTCGCGCCGGCGAGGATGTTGCAGCTCAGGATGCGCAGGACGTTGTCGACCGGCGCGGCAGCGGGCTCGGCATTCATGGCTCGACCAGATTAACACCATGAAATGTGGCGTCGCGTGCGCCGGAACACAAGTGAGCCGGGGCGGCGCGGCTCAAGGCTGCCCGGCGTGGCGCACCATCCACAGGCCGACCTGCTGCAACTGTGCGTAACTCTGGATGTCGGCGCTGCGCATCAGCGCGACGAACGGCGCATCCTTGGCGTCGCTCGCCCGGCGCCCCACCACCAGCGTCGGAGTCGCGTCGATGCCCCAGGACATCTCCGTCTTCCGGTCAGAGGTCATTTGCTGGGTGGTTTGCGCATTGGTGGCCGCCGCGATGAACTTCTGCGGATCGACACCGTGGCGGCCGTACCACGTCGCCATGTCCTGCAACGAATTGAGCGGGTAGTGTTCCAGCATCGCCTGGAACATCTTGTCGTGCGTCTGCTCGAGCACGCCCAACTGCCGCGCCGCATAGAACGCCTGCGCGTACGGCATCCATGCCGGGCTGAACATCGCCGGCATGTAGCGGACTTGCACGTCCTTCGGCAACTGCGCGCGCAGCTTGTCCATGTACGGCGCGAATTGCGCGCAGTGCGGGCAACCGTACGAGAACACCTCGACCAGTTCGACCGGGCCGGTCGGCGCGGCTTGCCCTTCGGGCAGATTCAGGGTGACGTATTGGTCGCCTTCGGTGAAGTGGGTGGAGGTCGCCGGTGCGGGCGTCGCGGCAGGGGCAGCCGTGCTCGCCACGCTGGCGGCGGTCGCCGGAGCGTCAGCGCTGCCGGGGGTGCCGTCGTCCTGCGCCGAGCAGGCCGCGGTGAGCAGCAGGCCGCAGGCCAGCAGCGCGGCGCCGAGCAGGCCGTATGCGCGCCTCATCTCACTGTCCCTTCTTTGCGGCGAGTTCCCTGTTGGCCAGGTACAGCGTCAGGTCCACCAGGTTCTGCGCGCCATTGGCCGAGCGCGAATCGGCGCGCCATTTGCCGTCCACCACGATCGTCGGCGTGCTGTTGACGCCCCAGGTGACGATCTGCTGGTCGGCGCGTTTCATTTCGAGGTTCACCGAAAATGAATTGGCGGCCGCGACGAACTCGTCCGGCTTGGCGCCGTAGTTTGCATAGAACTTCGCGACGTCCTGAATGGTCGGCATGTTGTCCTTCGACTTCGGCCGCTGGGTGGCCTGGTCGTAGGTGGCGAGCGAGCCGTTCGGACCCCAGATGGCCTTGAACATCGCGTCGTGCGACTGCTGGGTGTCGACGCCGAGCGCCTTGGCGGTGAAGTAGGCGCGCTGGAACACCGGCCAATCCTCAGTGGGGATGAATGAGGCCGGCACGAACTCGAGCACCGCGCCCTGGGGCAGTTCGGCTTCGAGCTTGTCGATGTAGGGCTGGAAGGCGTTGCAGGCCGGGCAGGCGAACGAGAACACCTCGGTCACCACCACCTTGTCGGGCTGGTTGGTGGGCTGCGGGTTCGGAATCGCGAAGTAGTTCTTGCCCTCGACCCACTGCTGCGGCGCGGCCTGTGCGAAGGCGACGCCGGCCACGGCGGCGAGCGACAGAAATGCGGCAATGCGTTTGGTCATGATCGGATTCCTGGCGTTAGGGTGGAGTCTGCAACAGCGCGCCTGAATCGACCACGCCGGGCCCGCCGGGTTCAATCGATGGGCGAGGGCGCGGCCGAGGTTTCCGGTGGCGGGGTGCCGTGCAACCCCTCGACATAGCTGGATACCGCCGAAATGTCCTGCTCGGTCAGGCGCTGCGCGATCGTCGGCATGATCTTCGCGTGTGCGTCGCTGCCCCAGCTCGTGCCGTCATGCCACGCCTGCAACTGCTTTTGCACGTAATCCGCATGCTGGCCGCCGATGTTGGGGACGCGCCAGCCGGGATTGCCCGCGCCGTCGGGGCCGTGGCAGCCCATGCAGGAGGGAACGCCGCGGCTCGGGTCGCCTTCGCGGTACAGCTTCTCACCGGCCTGCGCGAGCTTCTCGTCCGCGACGCCAGGCAGGCGCTTCTGCTGGGAGAAGTAGGCGCCGAGGTCATGCATGTCCTGCGGCGACAAGGGTGCCGCTATGCCCTGCATGATGGCGTTCTGCCGCAATCCGGTCTTGAAGCGCATCAGCTGGGTGACGATGTACTGCTCGCTCTGGGCCGCGAGCTTCGGATACTGCGGGTCCGTTGAGTTGCCGTCCATCCCGTGGCAAGCGCCACAGGCCGCCGCCTTGCCTTGACCTGCCTTGGGATCGCCCGGCCTGGTTTGCGCGGCCGCGAGCTTGCCGAATTCCGCTTCGGCGGCGTCGGTTGCGCTCGCGGCGCTGGCCGGCGCGGCCGCGCTGGCGCCGCTCGCGGGTGCCGAGGAGGAAGCCGCCGCCGGTGTCGCCGCGGATTGATCCGCAGGCGGCGCGGACAGCACCGCGAGCGGTGCGGCGGCGGCGAGCACGACAATGAAGGCAAGCGAACGCCGGAAACCCATACAATCCTCTCTTTCCCGCAAAGGCATGGACACTGACGCCGCGCGCCAGCGTGAACCGCCGGATTATCGCTGCTGCAACAAAGATGCGTCAAACCTGCCATGTCGGGCACCCGCGGGGTAGCTGCCGGCAACAAGCGCGACCAGGCCGCTGCAAGCGCCTGAAGGCGAACGTTGCAGCGGGAATCCCCACGACGAGACAAGAAGCCGACGAAACCCGCGACCCGGACAGCCCAGCCATGCAAGTCTCGGAAAACAACCCCTTGGGCGGCGCCACCTTCGTCCTCGCCGCGCACCGGCCCGACCAGTTGCCGGCGGACGAGGGCGCGGAAGTCGCGTTCGCCGGCCGCTCCAATGCCGGGAAGTCCAGCGCCATCAATGCGCTGGCCGGGCAGGCGAGCCTTGCGCGCACCAGCCGGACGCCCGGACGCACCCAGCAACTCGTGGTGTTCGCGTTGCCGGACGGCAGGCGGCTGGTGGACCTGCCGGGCTATGGCTATGCCAAGGTTCCCCCGGCGCTGCGCGATCATTGGCGCCAGGCGATTGATGCTTACCTGCGCCGCCGGCGGTCGCTGCGCGGACTGGTACTGGTCGCCGATGTGCGCCACGCCCTGACGCCCTTCGATCGGCAGATGCTGGCGTTCTGCGCATCGGGCGATCTGCCCTGCGTCGTGCTGCTCAGCAAGGCGGACAAGCTCTCGCGCGCGCAGCTCGGGACGCGGCAGCGGGAGGTCGGCCAGGAAATCACGAAGCAGGGCTGGCGGGCCGCCACCATCCCGCTCTCGGCGACCGCGGGCACCGGCGTCGCCGAGGCACGCGCCGCCGTGGTGGCGCTGCTTTCGTAGGAGCGCGGCACGCGCGCGATCGGGCTGGCGCCTCCATCGTGCGCATGGTGCGCGCCTCCACCGGCAACAGTCGGGCTCTTGCGGATCGCCCGCCGCCGCCCCATCTTTCCGCCCTTGCCCTCGCAAAGGTGCGTGCATGTCCGGTCCCAGCCATGTTGCGGAACAACCGATCGAGCGGCACGCGCAACTCGCGGAGTACCTGGCCGCCGGGGGGCGCCCGGCGGAGCAGTGGAGGATCGGGACCGAACACGAGAAGTTCGTGTTCCGCACCGATGACCTGGAGCCGCCGCCGTACGCGGGCGAGCGCGGCATCGGCGCGCTGTTGCGGGGTATCGAGGGCTGCGGCTGGGAGCCCGTGGAGGAAGGCGGCAACCTGATCGCACTCAGCCGCGGCGCGGCTTCGGTGACGCTTGAGCCGGCAGGGCAACTGGAACTGTCCGGCGCCCCGGTGGAAACCATCCACCAGACCTGCAACGAGGTGCAGGAACACCTGCACTGCGTGCGGCGGGCGTCCGAACCGCTCGGCCTCGGCATCCTCGGCATGGGGTTCCAGCCCAAGTGGAAGCGCGCGGACATGCCTTGGATGCCCAAGGCCCGCTACGACATCATGCGCCGCTACATGCCCAAGGTCGGCTCGCTCGGACTCGACATGATGACCCGCACCTGCACCGTGCAGGTCAACCTCGACTTCGCGGACGAAGCCGACATGGTGAAGAAGTTCCGGGTATCGCTGGCCCTCCAGCCGATCGCGACCGCGTTGTTCGCCGATTCGCCGTTCACCGAGGGAAAGCCCAATGGGTACTTGAGCTATCGCTCGCACATCTGGGCCGATACCGACGCCGATCGCACCGGAATGCTCGACTTCGTGTTCGAGGACGGCTTCGGGTTCGAGCGCTACGTCGATTACCTGCTGGACGTGCCGATGTACTTCGTGCACCGCCACGGCAAGTACGTCGACTGCGCCGGACAGTCCTTCCGCGACTTCCTGGCAGGCAAGCTGCCCGCGCTGCCGGGCGAGAAGCCCACCTTGCGCGACTGGTCCGACCACATGACCACTGCCTTCCCGGAAGTGCGGCTCAAGCAATACCTCGAGATGCGCGGTGCGGACGGCGGGCCGTGGAATCGGCTGTGCGCACTGCCGGCGTTCTGGGTCGGCCTGTTGTACGACGCGACGGCGCTGGATGCGGCGTGGGACCTGGTGAGGGATTTCTCCCTCGCCGAACGGAATGCGCTGCGCGATGGCGTGCCGGAACGCGCGTTGAAGTTGCCGTTTCGCGGCGAAACGGTGCGCGAGCTTGCACTGCGCGCGCTGGAGATTTCGGGGAATGGACTGAAGCGTCGCGCGCGGCTCAACCCCAATGGCGCCGACGAGACGATCTTCCTCGAACCCCTGATCGAGTTTGCCGAGGCCAACCAGACGCCCGCCGAACGCAAGCTGGAATTGTTCCACGGTGCGTGGAACGGGAGCGTCGACCCGGTGTTCCGCGAATTCGCGTACTGACCGCGGCCAGCTTCGCGCCGATCAGAAGATTTCTGCGACGCAGCAGCGCAGGCTGCCGCCGGCCTTCTCGATTTCGTCGAGCGGCACGGTGCCGATGCGGAAGCCCCACGACGCCAGCGCAGCGCGTTGCGTGTCGTCGAGTGCGGCTGCCGCACGTTCGCTCATCCACACGCGATCTTCGCTCAGGGTGATCGCGTTGCCGGCGTAGGCGCGCTTCTGCCCGGGCCTCAGCCGGACTTCGCGATCGCCATGTGCCTTTGCGATCGCCTCCGGCACCGCCCGCTCGCGGAAGCCGTCGGGGGCGAGCATCACCGCGCGGCCGGCGAGCGATGCCATCACGACGTTGGTGTGGTATTCGCCTTCCGCGAGCTCGAAACAGAACATGAGGCGCAGGCCGAACGCGTCGTGCATCGCGCGTGCGCCGGCCATGTCGCAACGCTCGGATAGTCCGCAGTAGCCGACGCCGCGCGCGTGGTCGATCACCAGCGATCCGGTGAGTTCCGCCACGCAATCCTCGTGCTGCGAGAGGTCGGTTTCGGCGTAGCCGAGCACGACGCGGAAGAAGCCGCGGATGTCGGCGCGGCCCGCTTCGCGTTGGCGGACGCCATGACGCATCCGCCCGACGACCAGCCGGCCGGATGTCGTCGCGAATACGTTGTTCGGGAACATCGCGTCGGGCGTGGACGGGTCGCCGGGAAACACGATCGTTGGAACGTCCTCGCGCAGCGCCTGCGCGAGCGCTGCGTGCTGTACGAGCGCCCGTTGCGCGTCGAACGGCGCATCGATTTGCATGTAGCGGTTGTCGCGCGCGGACTCCGATGCCAAGCCTGCCGCCGCCGGCGCCACCAGGAACGCCGCACGGGCGGTCGCCTGCGCATCCGGCAACGGCGAGAGCCCCGGGAGGGCGGACAGGAAGGCGGCAGGAGAGGTGATGACCACGGGGCTCGATTTGTCACGGCGCTGTCAGGCGCAATGCGGGATGCGGTTCCGCGCTTCCGGTGCGCAAGGCTGGCTGGCCACGGCCTGGGTTTCCCCGGTGCCTCCGCGAACTCGGCCGCCGAACGAACACGACGGAAACTCCTGCGCAATCGCCAGCCAAGCAAATCATACGGCCTCTCTCCCGATACCCCGCCGCCCTCCACCAGCGCGGGTATTGCATGTTTTCCCACGGCCCCCTCGTTGTCCGTTCAGGTTGCCTCGAGGACATGGTGCTGCTGACGCTCCTGCGGCGTCTGCTCCGCCCGCATTACTGGCAGCGCTGTCGCGTCTTGGTTCCGGAAGTGGGCTGGAGCCGTTGCTGGACGGCCCTCCCGACATGCAGGTGGTACTGGCCGCCTCGAACCTCGAACGCCGCCACCGGCTCGATGCGCGCAACGCCAGTCCGGTGGTGGCCGTGGGGCCGCCGGCACGGCGCTGCACCGGCGAGATCTCCGAAAATACGCGCGCCCGCGCACGGCGGACGAGCGCCGCGCAAGGAACCCACCGGATTCAAGGCTGATCCAGTGGAACCTGCACCGCCCGAGGCGGGAGGGCTGCCGTTTGAGACCGCGCTGGACTCGCGCAGCTAGGCTCGGCGCAACCGCACCATCAGGCCGATCAGCCCAATCCCGGCCAGCATGAGCAAGAGCGGGCTCGGCTCGGGTACCGGCGTGGCCGACGACGTCGTATTGGTGAAGGAGAAGCTCAGGTCGTTGTATTCGAACGGGCCGTTGAACAGGTCTTCGAAGCTGACCAATGTCGTGCCGGGCTCCCAGTCGGCCTGGACCCGCGCATGTGCATGCGAGTCGGGGTTCCGCGAATCGGGCCCGGTATAGAAGTCATAACCCGTGTTGTTCACGTGAAGCTGGAATACGAGTTCGGTCCCGGGGGCGAAGCTGCCCAAGTCGACACTCGTGCCGACCGGCGTCGTATGGTTGTTGAAAATGAAAACGCCGTTCAACAGCAAATCATTGCTGTAGGCGGCCGAGTTGCCCTCGTACGTCGCAATCACGTGGTCGGTGCCACTGACGATGACCTTCAGCCCCTCCGTTCCGGGGGTGGCGATGGGAAAAGCATGGGCTGTCATCGCGAAAAGCACCAACGCGGCGCCGACAGCGGCACGCCTGAATGTCTTCATGGTCTTCGTTGTCGCAGTGCTCATACCGTTACCTCCATGTCGGAGTCGGGAAACGATTCCCGGCCACAATCGACGCAGCCGCGAGCATGTGCCGCGGTCGAATCAGCAAATCAAGTTTCATGCCAAAACGCAGGCGGCTGTTTTTCCGAGGATTATTTTCAAAGCGAATTCCGGAATGTAAAGTTCGGCGACCAGGTCGCATGCAGGGCGTTCGCGCTTTTTCGGCTGCGGCGCTTGTCGCGCTTGATGTTTGACCAGGACCGCGGAATGTAAGGTTCTCCGTCAGGGTCGGCGGCCGGTGGCGTCGGCTGGAACCTTCGACTGTGCGGATTTATTTCGGAGCCTGCTGCAGTCGGCGCCGCGAGCAAGAAAAAAAGGCCCGCGGTAGCGGGCCTTTTCCTCGAATCACCGGAACCCCATGGGCGGCCATGGGCCGCTCCTACGGCTTCTGCGGCTCCAGTCCGCGGTCCTTCTTCATCGCGTCGATGTTGGGTGCGCGGCCGCGCCAGGCCTCGTAGAGCTTGGCGAGATCCTCGGTGTTGCCGCGCGAAAGGATCATCTGGCGGAAGCGGTCGCCGTTGGCGCGGGTCAGGCCGCCGTGTTCCTCGAACCAGCCGTAGGCATCGTCGGCCAGCATCTGGGTCCAGAGATACGCGTAGTAGCCGGACGCATAGCCGTTGCCCCAGATGTGCAGGAAGTAGCTCGAACGGTAGCGCGGCGGCACGTAGGGAACGAGGATGTGGTTGTCCTCGAGCGCCTTGGTTTCGAATGCATCGACGTCGCCGACCTGCGGGGCGCTGGCGGGCAGGGTGTGCCAGCCCATGTCGAGCAGGGCGGCTTCAAGCAGCTCGGTCATGTCGTAGCCCTTGTTGAACAGCCGCGACTTCTGGAGCTTGGCGGCCAGTTCCTCGGGCATCGGCGCACCGGTCTTGTAGTTCTTCGCGTAGTGGTCGAACACCTCGGGATAGGTCGCCCAGTGCTCGTTGAACTGCGAGGGGAACTCCACCCAGTCGCGTGCGGTGTCGGTGCCGGACAGGCTCGGGTATTTCCCTTCCGAGAAGAACCCGTGCAGCGCATGGCCGAACTCGTGGAACATCGTGATCACGTCGTCCATCGACAACAGCGCAGGCTGGCCCTCGGCCGGCTTGGTGAAATTGGCGACGTTGTAGATCACCGGCGAATGGTCCAGCAGCTTGGACGGATGCACGAGGCTGCTCATCCACGCGCCGCCGGCCTTGTTGTCGCGCTTGAAGTAGTCGGCGTAGAACAGGCCGAGCGGCTTGCCGTCGGTGTTGTAGACCTCGTACACCAGCACGTCCTTGTTCCACACCGGCAGGTCG
>DASSNH010000311.1:0-14791 GCA_035701405.1 Rhodanobacteraceae bacterium | reverse complement strand
GCCGCGGCGGCGGCGCCCTGAGAGGTCGCGGCCCCTGTAGCACCGACTCCGTACAGGTAGTGACGCGATGGAAATCAATGCAACCCTGATCGGCGAGATAATCGCGTTCGCGATCATGATCACGCTGACGCTCAAGTTCGTGTGGCCGCCGCTGATCCGTGCCATCGAGGAGCGCCAGCGCAGGATCGAGGAAGGCCTCGAAGCGGCCGATCGCGCGCGCCGTGAACTCGCCGACGCCGACACCCACGCCGCCGACGAGATCCGCAAGGCGCGGGCCGAAGCCGCGTCGATCATCGAGCGGGCCAACCAGCAGGCCGGGCAGATCGTCGACAAGGCGCGTGCCGATGCGCTGCTGGAGGCGGCGCGGCAGAAGGCTGCCGCGCAAGCCGACATCGAGAACATGGCCCATCGTGCGCGTGCGGAGCTGCGCGAGCAGGTCGCCACGCTGGCGGTCGCCGGTGCCGAGAAGATCCTCGGCCGCGAAGTCAACGCCGACACGCACAAGGCGCTGCTCGACGAACTGGTGGCGGGGATCTGACGCCATGGCGCAGCAGCTGACCATCGCCCGGCCCTACGCGCGCGCCGCCTTCGAATACGCGAAGGCGCACGCGGCGGAGAACGAATGGGCGGGCAAGCTCGCGTTCGCCGCGGAGGCGTCGGTCGAGCCGCGCGTCGCGGCGCTGTTCGGCGATCCGCGCGTCGAGCCGCGCGCCTTGGCGTCGCTGTTTCGGCGCGAGGGCGAGGCATCCGATTCGGCGTTCGCGCATTTCCTGGAGCTGCTGGCCGACAACCGCCGGCTGCGCGAGCTCCCCGAAATCGCCGCGCTGTTCGAGCAGATGAAGCGGGAGGCCGAACACGTGCTGAAAGTCCGCGTGCGCAGCGCGGTGCCGCTGGACGACGCGCAGGCCGGGCAACTCGTCGAGGCGCTCAAGCGCCGCTACCGCAGCGACATCGATCTCGTGCGCACGATCGATCCGGGCGTCCTGGGCGGCGCCGTGATCGACGTCGGCGAAACCGTTATAGACGGTTCGCTCAGGAGCCGGTTGGCAAAACTCGAAACGACGTTGATGCAATAGAGCCGGGAAGACGGGCAGACGAAGAGACTGAAAGACGGAGAAGCGGCTTCATTTCCGTCTTAGCGAGCGACGCGAGCGTCGTTTCTCCGCACCGGCGCCACGATCAATGCTGCAGAACCCGCGTCCTGCCGATTGGCAAGCCGCAAGACAGGAACGAAAACCATGGCCACCACACTCAACCCTTCCGAAATCAGCGAGCTGATCCGCGCGCGGATCGACCAGTTCAAACTATCGGCCGAAACCCGCAACGAAGGCACGCTCACGTGCGTGTCCGACGGCATCGTGCGCATCCATGGGCTCAACGACGCGATGGCCGGCGAAATGATCGAGCTGCCGGGAGACACCTTCGCGCTGGCGCTGAACCTGGAACGCGACTCGGTCGGCGCGGTGGTGCTCGGCCAGTACGAGCACCTCTCGGAAGGCGACACCGCCAAGACCACCGGCCGCATCCTCGAAGTGCCGGTCGGTCCCGAACTGCTCGGACGCGTGGTCGATGCCCTCGGCAACCCGATCGACGGCAAGGGACCGGTGAACACGCATGCGACCTCGCCGGTCGAGAAGGTCGCACCGGGCGTGATCTGGCGCCAGTCGGTGTCGCAGCCGGTGCAGACCGGCTACAAGTCGGTGGACTCGATGATCCCGATCGGCCGCGGCCAGCGCGAGCTGGTGATCGGCGACCGCCAGACCGGCAAGTCGGCGCTGTGCATCGACACGATCATCAACCAGAAGGGCACCGGCGTTAAGTGCATCTACGTCGCGATCGGCCAGAAGCAATCCTCCATCGCCAACGTCGTGCGCAAGCTCGAGGAACACGACGCGCTCGCGCACACGATCATCGTCGCGGCCTCGGCGTCCGACTCGGCGACGATGCAGTACATCGCCCCGTACGCCGGCTGCGCGATGGGCGAATACTTCCGCGACCGCGGCGAAGACGCGCTGATCATCTACGACGACCTGACCAAGCAGGCGTGGGCGTATCGCCAGATCTCGCTGCTGCTGCGCCGTCCGCCTGGCCGCGAAGCCTACCCGGGCGACGTGTTCTACCTCCATTCGCGCCTGCTCGAGCGCGCCGCGCGCGTCAACGCCGAATACGTCGAAAAGGAAACCAACGGTGAGGTGAAGGGCAAGACGGGTTCGCTGACCGCGCTTCCGATCATCGAGACCCAGGCGGGCGACGTCTCCGCGTTCGTGCCGACCAACGTGATCTCGATCACCGACGGCCAGATCTTCCTCGAGACCGACCTGTTCAATGCCGGCATCCGTCCGGCCGTGAACGCCGGCATTTCGGTGTCGCGCGTGGGCGGCGCGGCCCAGACCAAGATCGTCAAGAAGCTGTCCGGCGGCGTGAAGCTGGCACTGGCGCAGTACCGCGAGCTCGCCGCATTCGCACAGTTCGCGTCCGACCTCGACGCCGCGACGCGCGCCCAGTTGGAACGCGGCCAGCGGGTCACCGAGCTGATGAAGCAGAAGCAGTATTCGCCGCTGACCATCGCGCAGCTCGCGGTGTCGCTGTACGCAGCCGAGAAGGGTTACCTGGACGACCTGCCGATCGAGAAGATCCTGCCGTTCGAGCACGCGCTGCACCAGTACATGGAAGCCAACCACGGCGACCTGATGAAGAAGATCGTCGAGTCCGGCGACTGGAATGCCGACATCGAAGGCACATTCAAGTCGGCACTGGACGAATTCAAGAAGACCGGAAGCTGGTAACTGATGTAGGAGCGCGCCATGCGCGCGATTCGTCGCCGGCATGGCCGGCTCCTACGAGCGTGAGGACGAGATGGCCGGAGCCAGAGAAATCCGCAGCAAGATCAAGAGCGTCGCGAACACCCGCAAGGTGACCAGCGCGCTGCAGATGGTGTCTGCGTCCAAGATCCGCCGCGCGCAGGAATTGATGCGGACGTCGCGTCCGTACTCGCTGCACATGCGCAACGTGGTCGCGCACATCGCACAGGCGACGCCGGATTACCAGCATCCGGCTCTGCGCGAACGCGAGGTCAAGCGCGTCTGCTACCTGGTCGTTTCCACCGACCGGGGCCTATGCGGCGGCTTGAATGCCAACCTGTTCCGCAAGGTGCTGGCCGACATCCACGGCTGGCACCAGAAAGGCGTCGGCGTCGAGGTGATCGCGATCGGCCAGAAGGCCGCGCAATTCTTCCGGCGCATCCAGGTGGACCTGGTCGGGACGGTCACACACTTGGGCGACCGTCCGCGCCTGGAACAACTGGTCGGCGTGATGAAGATCGCCGACGACGCCTTCATGCAGGGCAAGATCGACCGCGTCTATCTTTGCTACAACCAGTTCGTGAACACCATGACCCAGAGGGCGACGGTGGACGTACTGCTGCCGCTGCCCGCGGTGGCCGAGGAAATCAAGACGGCTGCGGGCGACGAACTGCATCCGGCGTCCAGCGCGGCCAGGATCGAACGCGCGACCACCTGGGACTACCTGTACGAGCCCGAGGCGGAGCCCGTGATCCGGCACGTGCTGAACCGCTACTTCGAGGCAATGGTGTACCACGCCACGCTCGAGAACCTCGCCAGCGAACACGCGGCGAGGATGGTGGCAATGAAGGCGGCGTCCGACAACGCCACCAAGGCCATCGACACCCTGACGTTGATCTACAACAAGGCGCGCCAGGCGGCGATTACCCAGGAAATTTCGGAAATCGTCGGCGGCGCTGCGGCGGTGGGTGGGTGACTTTGTTTTTCCTTCTCCTTCGGGAGAAGGTGGCGCGAAGCGCCGGATGAGGGTTCGCACTGGCCGTGACGTTGCGGCACAACCGAACCCTCACCCCTGCCCCTCTCCCGGAGGGAGAGGGGTTCAACAATTGGATTGAGGACAACACAATGAGCCAAGGCAAGATCATCCAAATCATCGGCGCGGTCGTCGACGTCGAATTCCCGCGCGATGCGGTGCCGAAGGTCTACGACGCGCTCAAGGTGCAGGGCATCCAGGTGACGCTGGAAGTCCAGCAGCAGCTCGGCGACGGCGTCGTGCGCACGATCGCGCTCGGCTCGACCGACGGGTTGAAGCGCAACCTCGTCGTCGACAACACCGGCGCGGCGATCAAGGTGCCGGTCGGAAAGGCGACGCTCGGCCGCATCATGAACGTACTGGGCGAGCCGATCGACGAGCGGGGCCCGGTCAACGCCGAGGACCAGTGGGAAATCCACCGCGCCGCGCCGGCCTACGAAGACCAGGCCGCCGCCAACGAGCTGCTCGAAACCGGCATCAAGGTCATCGACCTCATGTGCCCGTTCGCCAGAGGCGGCAAGGTCGGCCTGTTCGGTGGCGCGGGCGTCGGCAAGACGGTGACGATGCTCGAACTCATCAACAACATCGCGACCGAGCACTCGGGCCTGTCGGTGTTCGCCGGCGTCGGCGAGCGTACCCGCGAGGGCAACGACTTCTACCACGAGATGATCGAGGCCGGCGTCGTGAAGCCCGACAACTTCCCCGAATCCAAGGTGGCGATGGTGTACGGCCAGATGAACGAGCCGCCCGGCAACCGCCTGCGTGTCGCGCTGACCGGACTCACCATGGCCGAATATTTCCGCGACGAAAAGGATGCCTCCGGCAAGGGTCGCGACGTGCTGATGTTCATCGACAACATCTACCGCTACACGCTGGCCGGTACCGAGGTCTCGGCGCTGCTCGGCCGCATGCCGTCGGCGGTGGGTTACCAGCCGACCCTCGCCGACGAAATGGGCCGCCTGCAGGAACGTATCACCTCCACCAAGACCGGTTCGATCACCTCGATCCAGGCGGTGTACGTGCCCGCCGACGACTACACCGATCCGTCGCCCGCGACGACCTTCGCCCACCTCGACTCGACCGTGGCGCTGTCGCGCGACATCGCGTCGCTCGGCATCTACCCGGCGGTCGATCCGCTGGCGTCGACGTCGCGCCAGCTCGACCCGAACGTGATCGGGCAGGAGCACTACGACGTCGCCCGCAAGGTGCAGGGCACCCTGCAGCGCTACAAGGAGCTGAAGGACATCATCGCGATCCTCGGCATGGACGAACTGTCGGAAGCCGACAAGCAGGCCGTGTACCGCGCGCGCAAGTGCGAGCGCTTCTTCTCGCAGCCGTTCCACGTCGCGGAAGTGTTCACCGGCTCGCCCGGCAAGTACGTGCCGCTCAAGGAAACCATCCGCGCGTTCAAGATGATCGTCGACGGCGAAGTGGACCACCTGCCCGAGCAGGCGTTCTACATGGTCGGCGGCATCGAGGACGCCATCCAGAAGGGCGAGCAGATGAACGCCGCGGGTGAGAAGAAGGCGGCGTAAGAGCGAAGAAGCGGGAACAGCGCATCTGAATTCGAGACCCGCAGCTTCCTGTTCCCCGTTCCCTATCCCCCCGTTCCCGGATTCTTCATGACCACCATCCGTTGCGACATCGTCAGCGCCGAAGCCGAGATCTTCCACGGCGAAGCGACCCTGGTCATTGCCAGCGGCGAAGCCGGTGAACTCGGCATCGCGCCGCGCCACGAGCCGCTGCTGACGCGCCTCAAGCCCGGCCAGGTCGAGGTCATCGGAGAGGACGGCAAGCGCCAGTCGTACTACGTCTCGGGCGGCATCCTCGAGGTGCAGCCCAACGTCGTCACGGTGCTCGCCGACGCTGCGCTGCGCGCCGACGAGATCGACGAGGCCGCGGTCAAGCGCGCCAAGGAAGAGGCTGAACGCGTGCTCGAGAACCGTGGCGACGCCAAGACGGTCGAGCAGGCGCAGCAGCAGCTTACCCAGGCCGTCGCGCAGCTGCAGGCGTTGGAACGCCTGCGCCGCAACCTGCAGCACTGATTCCCGTCGTGCCTGTACGCCGGCCGCGGCGTGCCTTTCGACAGGTGCCGGGACGGCGCCGTTGCGCTATCTTGTGCGGCCCTGACGGAGCATCGTGATGGCCGACCCGCTGCACGTGATCGTCCTCGCCGCGGGCGAGGGCAGGCGCATGAAGTCGCTGTTGCCGAAGGTGCTGATGCCGCTCGCCGGCAAGTCCCTGCTCGCGCACGTCCTGGACACCGCGCGCGCACTGCGGCCCGAAGGGCTCCATGTGGTGTACGGGCACCGCGGCGAAGAAGTGCGCACGGTGTTCGCGCGCGATGCCGACATCCATTGGGTGCACCAGTCCGAGCAGCGCGGCACCGGCCACGCCGTGCGGCTGGCGCTGCACGACATTCCGGATCCCGCACGAATCCTGGTGCTGTACGGGGACGTGCCGCTGCTGCGTGCGGAAACGCTGACCGAACTGCTGCATACCCACGCGGAACTCGCGGTGCTGGCGGCCGAACTCGATGATCCGACGGGATATGGCCGGGTGCTCAGGGATGGCCTGGGCCGCGTCCGCGCGATCGTCGAGGAAAAGGACGCCGACGAACAGCAGCGCGCAACGCACGTGGTCAACACCGGGGTCACGTTCGCGGCATCGCCGCAGTTGCGGCGATGGGTGGACCAGCTCTCCGCCGACAACCAGCAGGGCGAGTTGTACCTGACCGACATCTTTGCGCAGGCCGCGGACGAGGGCGCGCACGCGGACGTGGTGATGACCGCGGACCCGGTCGAGGCATTCGGTGCGAACGATGCGGCGCAGCTCGCCGAGCTCGCGGCCTACCTGCGGCGGCGCAACGCCAGGCGCTTGATGCTGGCCGGGGTCCGCATCGCCGATCCCGCGCGTTTCGACCTGCGCGGCCATTTCAGCCACGGGCGCGACGTCGAGATCGACGTCGACGTGATCCTCGAGGACGGGGTGACGTTCGGCGACGCCGTGAAGATCGGGCCGTTCTGCCGGCTGCGCAACGTGAACCTCGCGGCCGGCACCGAGGTGATGGCGCATTGCGACCTCGAGGGCGTCACCACCTACGGCGCCTGCCGGATCGGTCCGTTCGCGCGGCTGCGGCCCGGCACCGAACTGGCCGCCGGTGTCCACGTCGGCAACTTCGTCGAAACCAAGAAGGCGCGCCTGGGGGAAGGCAGCAAGGCCAACCACCTCACCTATCTCGGCGACACCCGGGTCGGCGCCCATGTCAACATCGGCGCGGGAACGATCACCTGCAACTACGATGGCGTGCACAAGCACCTCACCGAGATCGGCGACGGAGCGTTCGTCGGCTCCAACACCTCGCTGGTCGCGCCGGTGCGCGTCGGCAGCAACGCGACGATCGGCGCCGGCTCGACCATCACCGCGGATACCCCGCCCGACAAGCTCACCCTTGCGCGCGCCAAGCAAGCCACGCTCAAGGGCTGGCGTCGGCCGGACAAGTAAAACCGGTTTTATCGACCCTACCGCCAGCCGTCGATTTCGACCAGCAGTTCGCGACGGCAGATGTCGCCTTGCAGCAACAGCCTCGGGACGGACGGATCCAGGTGCCGCGCCAGCGCGGCTTCGACCGCCGGCGCCTCTTCCGGGTTGCGGATGTATACCTTGAGCGGCGAGCTTGCGTCGAACGGGCGCATGCCGGCCCGTTGCAGCAGGGTTTCGAGATTGGCGAAGGCTTCGTGGGCCTGGGCGACGACGTCGTCGTGGTGGTGCGAGGCGTGGCCGATCACCGCGGCCGTTCCCGAAATCGCAAGCCCGCCGTTCGGCAGGGCCATCGCACGCGCGAAGCTCGGGGCGGTCGGCCCATACTCCCGAGGATAGCGCCAGGCGCTCACTTGGCGTGGATTTTCAAGCGCGTTGCCGGGCTCGCTGGCGCACAACGCGTAGACCTGCAGCAGCCCCCGCGGTCCATGGTGCCCGATCGCGGTCGCGGCCGGATAGGTGGTGATGCCATGCGCGGCCAGGCCGCGCGCGCGGCCGTTGCAGAACAGCCGGTAGCGCTCGTGGTCGTCGTCGCCCTCGTTGATCGCGCCAAGGTAATTCCAGATCCGCAGCAGGTGCCGCTCCGGACAACCTCCGACGTGGTCCAGCAGCGATCGATAGGCGCGCTCGCTGATAGCCTCGATCCCCGCCGCCGGCGTCTCCCGGGCCTCCACCGCGACGAAGCGCCGGCCGCCGCCTGTCGACCAGCGTAACCCGTCGCCGCAGCCGTGGGTCACCGCACCAGCGACGGACCAGCATTCATGCAGCGGATCGCGCGACAGCACCGGCAGCGGGATGCGCACGTGGCGCGGGTCGCCCGCCGCCGCATCCTCGCTTCCGAAACCGAACACGGCGAGCGTGTCCGGCTTCTCCAGCAGCGCCGAAGCGGGTTCAGCGTGGTAGGCCACGCGGAAGGAAGGCCGGGCCCCGTCGCTCCTTGCAACGTCATCCATGTCGTGTTCGCGTGGGGAGGGGCGCATGTACTCGGTCGTCGTGATGCCAAACCTGCAATGCTACACTACGCGGCTGATCCGGTGAGATTGTGGAGCCGCGGAGCATGACCAATCAGACCCCTGCGGAGCAGGAGCTGGCGAAGCTGATCGTCGAGAACCTCAATCTCGAAAACGTTGCGCCCGAAAGCATCGATCCGGAAGCGCCGCTGTTCGGCGGCAACCTGGGCCTCGATTCGATCGATGCCCTGGAACTCGCGCTCGCGGTCTCGAAACGCTACGGCATCCAGTTGCGTTCGGACAATCCGGACAACCGCCGCGTGTTCGGGTCGCTGCGGGCGCTCTCCGAACACATCGAGTCCAGGCGAACCGCGGCATGATTCTTGCGATCATCCATGATCGCCGCGCCACCTGGCGCCGGATACTTGTGGACTGAGGCTCTCCGCCGGGCCAGGACGCCGCCCATTCGCGGGCGGGTTTCGACAACAGCCGCTCCGGGTGGATCATCGGCAGCCGCGTTGAACCGCCCTTCCTATTGCTGCTGCGGACCGCCCTCCACTTGGAACTTCGCGCGTAGCGTGCGATAGTGTTCCAGCCGCGCGGCGAACTGCACCTTGGCTTGCGCGTAATCGGCGTGGCGCTGCGCCAGCGCGCTGCGTTCGTCATTGACGGTCCGGCGCTGGTCGGCAATCCGCTTGTTGACGTACGGCGGGACCGGCTTGCCGGAGTGCTCGATGTCCGCCGCGTGCGCGAGCAGCTCGGTCAGCGAATCTTCCTGGCTGCGCAGGTTGGTCTCCAGCGTCGCGATGTCCGTCTGGATCTGGTGCAATTGTGCCTGCTGCGACTCGTCGAGGGCCTGCTCGGTCGGATAGGCTGCCAGCAGTTGGGCATCCGCCACCTTGCGCTGCTGGGCTGCGCGGCGGGCGGCCGTCTCCCGCGCCACGGCCGCGGCCGCTGCACGCCGCTCGGCAGGGGTGAGTTCGCGGGACACGTGGCGTACCACCATGCCCTGGCTGTTGACGATGTCGTAGCCGCCGGCCAGGGCCGAAGCGGGGATGGTGTCGCCGAAGTGCACCACGCCTGAAGCATCCTTCCAGCGGTAGTGGGTGTCAGGCGTGGTGTTGTTCGCCGCAATGGCCGCGGTCGGCAGCCCGAAGCCGACCAGGGCTGCAGCGAACAGGATCGGGGCGAAGCGGTGCATCGAGGTCTCCGGAAGCCGGCCCAGTATAGGACCGGCAGCATGCAAGATCCGGACCTGCGGCCCAGGCCGCCGCTTCAGGCAGCCGCCACGCCGTAGCGATCACGGTAGGCGGAGAGCCGGTCGCGCTGCTCGGCCAGTTCCGGCCGCGTGCCGGCATAGTCCAGCAGGTCTGCGAGCCGGACGATCGCGACCACCGGCGCGCCCTCCCCGGACGCGAGTTCCTGGGCCGCGGAATGCTCGCCCTGCCCGCGTTCCTGCCGGTCCAGGGCGATCAGGACGCCGGCCACCGTGGCGCCGGCCGCGCGGATCATCCCCAGCGCCTCGCGGACCGCGGTCCCCGCAGTGATCACGTCGTCCACGATCAAAACCCGTCCACGGAGCGGCGCGCCCACGATCGTGCCACCTTCGCCATGGTCCTTGGCCTCCTTCCGGTTGTACGCCCACGGGATGTCGAGGTCGTGCCGCCGTGACAGCGCGATCGCGGTCGCCGCCGCGAGCGGTATGCCCTTGTAGGCGGGGCCGAACAGCATGTCGAACGCGATCCCGCTGGCTTGCGCGGTCGCCGCGTAGGCGTCGCCCACCGTCGCCAACGCGCCGCCGCTGTCGATCTTGCCCATGTTGAAGAAATACGGGCTCAGGCGGCCGGACTTCAGGGTGAACTCGCCGAACCGCAGCACGCCGCACGCGAGCGCGGTGTCGAGGAAGGATTGTTGGTGGGGTTGGAGCATCGGCCGTGGACCGGGAACCGGGGACCGGAATGATACGCGAGGCCACACCATGTCAGAAAACCGCGACCCAATGGGTCGGCAAGGTGTGTGCTTTTGCTTTACGCTTCACCGGTCCCCAGTACCCGGTCCCCGGTCCCGTGCGAATCATTTCCTTCAACGCCAATGGCATCCGTTCGGCCGCCCGCAAGGGCTTCTTCGATTGGCTGGCGACGCAAAACGCCGACGTCACCTGCGTCCAGGAAACCAAGTGCCAGGAGCACCAGCTCACCGATGGCATGTTCCGCCCGGACCAGCATCATTGCTTCTACCGCGATGCGGTGACGAAGAAGGGCTACAGTGGCGTCGCGATCTACGCGAAGCACGAACCCGACGAGGTGCTAACCCGGATCGGCTGGCAGCCGCTCGATGACGAGGGGCGCTACATCGAAGCGCGATTCGGGAACCTGAGCGTAGTGTCCCTGTACGTGCCGTCGGGGACTTCTGGCGAGTTGCGGCAACAGTTCAAGTTCCAGGCGATGAAGAAACTGCGCACGATCTTCGATGGCTGGCTCACCAGCGGCCGCGACTACGTGCTGTGCGGAGACTGGAACATCGTGCGCAGCGAGCGCGACATCCGCAACTGGAAATCCAACCAGAAGAATTCCGGCTGCCTGCCACAAGAGCGCGCGTGGTTGAACGCCCTGATCGCCGATCCCCACGGCGACGGTGCGCCCGCGCCCGAACACGGCTGGCTGGACAGCTTCCGCGTGGTCAAGCCGGACGCCGAGGAATACACCTGGTGGTCCAACCGCGGCGCCGCCCGCGCCAACAACGTCGGTTGGCGGATCGACTACCAGATCACGACGCCCGGCATCGGCAAACGTGCACGCGCCTGTGCGATCGCGCGTGAGCCGCGGTTTTCCGACCACGCGCCATACCTGGTCGAGTATGGCGACTAAAGCCGCGGCCGACGATCCGGTGCCGGACGTGCGGGGACGAAACTGGCGCATCCTCAGCATCGGTTTGCTGGGGTTCTCGTCCGGTCTGCCGCTGGCCCTGTCCGGGGCCACGCTGCAGGCGTGGTTCACCACCGCGGGCATGAGCCTGAAAGACATCGGCTGGATCACGGTGATCGGCCAAGCCTACGTGTTCAAGTTCCTGTGGGCGCCGTTGCTCGACCGCGTGCGCCTGCCGTGGCTCGGACGCCGCCGTGGCTGGGTCCTGCTGATGCAGGCGATCTGCGGCGCGGCCCTGGTTGCGATGAGTTTCGAAACCCCGCAGGGCGCCGCGGTACTGCTGGCGTTTTTCGCGGTACTGCTGGCGTTCGCGTCGGCCACCCAGGACATCGCCTACGACGCCCACCGCACCGACCTGTTGCGTCCCGCCGAGCGAGGCTGGGGCATCGGTTTCATGCAGGGCGGCTACCGGATCGCGATGTTGGTTTCCGGCGCCTTCGCGTTGATCCTCGCCGACCACGCCGGCTGGGCCTTCACCTACCGCGTGATGGGCGTATTGATGTGGGGCGCGATGATCGTGACGGTGGCCTCTCCCGACGCTCCCGACGAACGGCCCACACGCACGTTCGTCTCGGCGGTGGTCGAACCATTCGCCGATTTCTTCCGACGCTACGGCAAGCTCGCGATCGCCTGGCTGGTGTTGATGGTGCTCTACAAGCTCTGCGACGCCTTCGCCTTGTCGCTGTCCACCACGTTCCTGTTGCGGGTGCCGCAATTCTCGCTGACCCAGATCGGGACGGTCAGCAAGACCTTCGGCCTGGTGGCCGGCCTGCTGGGCGCGGTCAGCGGCGGCTGGGTAGTGACCAGGATGCGGCTGTTTCCGGCATTGCTGGTGCTGGGCACGTGCCAGGCCGTCGTGAACCTGGGCTACATCTGGCTCGTCCACAGCGGGCCCGATGTACCTGCGATGGCAACGGTGGTGTCGCTGGAATATTTCTTCAGCGGACTGGGCAGCACCGCGTTCGTGGTGCTGGTGACAGGCCTGTGCAACGTGCGGTTTTCGGCCACGCAATTCGCGTTGTTGTCGGCACTCGCTGCGGTGGGACGCGTATTCCTCGGCCCGGTGGCGGCCTGGCTGGTTCCGCAGGTCGGCTGGTCGAACTTTTTCGCGATCACTGCCCTTTCGGCGGCCCCGGGCCTGTTGCTGGTGATCGGTTTGCGCCGGGCCATCCACGACGTCGAAGGCGCGCGGCCGACTTAGCTGCTCGCGGATGTGTTCGCGGCTGTCCTCGGGACGTGCTGCGCATCAGGCCGCCGGACGATGTCCGCCCTGTGCGCCCGTTCCGTCGTGGGCGCTGCCGTGGCGAACGGCCGGCGCGTATATGCCGCCGAGCACGCGCGGCCCCCCTGCGCCGGTGACGCTGGGCAGATTGCCGGGCATACCTTCCAGACGCGCGCGCGCAAGCCAGGCAAAACCCGCGGCCTCGACGAAATCGGGATCGAGGCCGAGAGCGGCGGTGGTGGCGACGGTCGCATCCGGAAGCGCCGCCCGCAGCGCCGCCATCAACGCGTCGTTGTGGACTCCACCGCCACAGGCATACACCTCCCGCACATCCGGCGAAGTCTGGCGCAACGCGTTCGCGATGCTGCGTGCGGACAGTTGCAGCAGCGTGGCCTGCACGTCCACCGCATCGATGTCCCCGGTGAGGCGCGCATCCAGCCAGTCGAGATTGAAGTGTTCGCGTCCGGTGCTCTTCGGTGGCGGCGCCGCGAAGTAGGCATCCTCCAGCAGGCGCGCCACCAACGCGTCGTCCACACGCCCGCCAGCCGCCCACGCGCCACCTTCGTCGCGGGGGACGCCGCGCGCCCGCATCGACCACCCGTCGAGCAGGCAATTCGCGGGACCGCTGTCGAAGCCGATCACCGGCTTGCCCGGAACGAGCAAAGTCAGGTTGGCGATGCCGCCCAGGTTCAGGACTGCACGCGCCCTGGCTGGGTCGGCCAGCACGGCTGCGTGCAGCGCCGGCAGCAGCGGCGCGCCCTGCCCGCCTGCCGCGACATCGGCGCGGCGGAAATCCGCAACGGTCACGATGCCGGTGCGTTCCGCGATCACGTTCGGATCGCCGAGCTGCAGCGTGAAAGGCAACGGTCCGTGCGGCCGGTGGCACACGGTCTGGCCGTGCGAGCCGATGGCCGCGACGGCGCCACCCGCGATGCCCGCTTCGCGCAGCAAGCCGGATGCGGCCGCCGCGAACCGCTCGCCGATTTCCACGTCGAGATGCCCGAGATCATCGAGCGTGATCTCGGCGCGGCTGCGGGCCAGCGCCAGGATCCGCGCTTGCAGGTCGTCGGGATAGGGAAACGTGCGTGCGGCGAGGACTTCCAGCTTCGGCGCGAATCGCACCAGCGCGGCGTCGATGCCGTCCGCACTGGTGCCGGAAATCAGGCCGAGGAAGAGGGGTGGCACGCCGGCCACGCCGCCCTCAGTTGGTCGTGGCGACGTCGTTGTGGTCGTTGTCGACCCGCGCCAGCTGCTGCGTGGCGTTGTCGATCATCTGGATGCGCGCGATCATCGGCGCGCTCTGCGCCTTGAATTCGGCCATCAGCTTGCCCGAGAGCGGCTGCGGCTTGGGCATCGTTACCGTCAGGGGATTCTCGGGCTTGCCGTTGACGCGCACTTCGTAGTGCAGGTGCGGGCCGGTCGCCATGCCGGTCTGGCCCACGTAGCCGATCACCTGGCCCTGGGTGACGTGCGAGCCGACGTGCAGGCCCTTGGCGAAGCGCGACATGTGGCCGTAGGCCGTGGTGTACTTCGGCGTGTCCTTGATCGCGATGAAGTTGCCGTAGCCGTGCACCCAGCCGCGCCGTACGATCACGCCGTCGCCGGCGGCATGGATCGGCGTGCCGGTGGGCGCTGCATAGTCCACGCCCTTGTGCATGCGGGTGTAGCCCAGGATCGGGTGGTCTCGCATGCCGAAGCGCGAGGAAATGCGGGTGAACGACACCGGCGTGCGCAACAATCCCTTGCGCAGCGGCCGCCCTTCCTGGTTGTAGTAGGCGATGCTGCCGTCGCCACGCTTGAAGCGGTAAGCGGTGTAGCGGTGTCCTTCGTTGACGAATTCCGCCGCGATGATGTCGCCACCGTGCGCGTACTTGCCGTTGCGATAGACATCGTCGTACACGACGGTGAAGCGGTCACCCTGCTTGAGGTCCTTGATGAAGTCGATGTCGTACTTAAACACGTCGGCGAGCTTCAGGACCATCGTTTCCGAAAGCCCTGCCTTTTCGCCGGCCGCGAACAGCGAGCCCTGCACCTCGCCGTGCGCGAAATGCATCCGCCGCTCGACCGGCAAGGTGGTGGTCTGCGCGCGCATGCTGCCGTCGGCCTGCGCCGTCAAGGTGACCTGGCTGCCGGCATCGGGGCTGTAGCGGAATCCGTCCAGCCGTCCCTTGGCGCCGATGAGGAACTCGAGCTGGTCGCCCGGGTGAAGGGTCTTGAGCGCGCCGGTATCCTTGCCGCTGGCCATGACGCTGGCGAGGTCGGCGGAAGACAGTCCCTGCTCCTGGAAAATCTCCGACAAGGTTTCGCCGGGCTGGACCTCC
>DASSNH010000310.1:0-3570 GCA_035701405.1 Rhodanobacteraceae bacterium | reverse complement strand
CCC
Source organism: Rhodanobacteraceae bacterium (assembly GCA_035701405.1). GTDB lineage: Bacteria > Pseudomonadota > Gammaproteobacteria > Xanthomonadales > Rhodanobacteraceae > 66-474. Next base: position 3,567 of record DASSNH010000310.1, on the reverse strand, counting down.
AGCAGGCCGACGTGCGGCTTGTCCGGCAAGCCGAGATCGCCGCCCGCAATGTAGGTGTGCGAGTTGGAAAGCTCGGCGATCATCTCGCCCAGCACGTAATTGAGGTCGGTGCGATCGCCGACGTATTGCAGGAGCGGCTGGTACTTCGCGCGCAGCGCATCCCAGTCGTAGCCATTCATGTTGGCGACATAGAAATAATCGCGATAGCGCCGCCACACGTCGTTGAAGATCTCGGCGTACTCGGCCCTGGGATCGACCCGCATGAACAGGCCGTCCAGTTTCACCTCCCTGGGTTTGGGTTTCGACTCGCCGAGGTCGATGGCCTTGTAATCGTCACCGTCGTGCACCAACAGCGTCGAGCCGTCCGCCGACAATGCCAGCGGCGCCGCGCCGCCGCCGCCGTCACCGCCGCCCTGCGGCTTGTATGTGTAGACGTCGCTGTCCTTGCGGTCCTTGAACGACCACGCGTGCACCTTCAGCGGCAGCGCGCTTGCGCGGCCGAGGAACGGTGCACCGCTGGTCGCGTACAGGATCGCCTTGGACGTGACCGCCAGCCACTGGACATTGTCGGGATCGATCGGCGCGCGCACCAGGCGCTGCTCGATGCCGTCGAAGTCGATCTTGTCGTTGACCTCGGAAGCAGGCTTCGGCTGCTTGTGATCGCCGTGGTCCTTGCCTTCCCCCGATGCACCCTTTGCGCCATCGTCGTCGGCCGTCGCGCTGTCGTTGCGCGGCGCGAACGGATTGTCGACGTCCTTGCGCAACGCATACGCGAGGATCTGCGTCGTGCGGTTGGTCGCGTAATCCAGTTCCACGCTGGAGAACTGTGGCGACCATTCGCGATCGCCGAGGAAGTAGAGGTACTTGCCGTCGGGCGAGAACGCCGGTGCCAGCGCGTCGGCATATTCGCGGCCGAGTTCGACGGCCTTGCCGGAACCAAGGTCGTACACGTACAGCCGCGACAACTGCGTGTCCTTGTCGGTCAGCGAATATGCGAGGTAATGCCCGCCCGGCGACCATGCGTAGTCGCGCCGCGACACGCCGGGATCCTCGGCGACCACCTGGTCGTTTGCATTGGCCGAGGTGCCGATCACATGGATGCGGTTGCCCGAATCCACGAACGCGATGTGCTTGCCGTCCGGCGCCCACAGCGGCTGGTAAAGCCGTCCGATCACGCCTTTGGTCAGCATCACCGGATCGGTGCCATCGGCATCCCGTACCCACACTTCTTCCTCGCCGCTCTGGTCGGAGATGTAGGCGACGCGCTTGCCGTCGGGCGACCACGACACTTCGCGTTCGTGCGCGCCCGGCGTGTGGGTGAGGTCGAGCGTGATGCCGTGTTCCAGCGGCACGCTGAAGACGTCGCCGCGCGCCGTGAACGCCGCGCGCTTGCCGTTGGGGCTGAGCGCGTAGTCCTCGATGTACTTCTTGACGCCGCGCTCGGATGCCCGCGCGGCGACCAGGTCGCTCGGCACGTGGATCGTCAGCGCACGGTCCGTATTGTTGCGGGTGTCGTAGATGTGCAGCGCACCGGTCACTTCGTACACGATCTGGCCGGCGGCGTCGCCGCTGGCCCAGCGCGCGTCATCGCCCTTGTAGTCGGTCAGTTGCGTGGTCTTGCCGTCGCCGGTGTCGTAGCGGTACAGGTTCAGGTGCGGACCGCGGTCGGACAGGAAATAGATTTCCTTGCCGATCCACACCGGGTCGCGGTCCGTGTTGGGATCATTGGTGATGTTCTTCGCCGACTTCGAGGCGAAGTCGTAGATGAAGAGATCCTGAGCCCAGCCGCCCTTGTAACGGTCCCAGTCGCGGAAATCGCGGAATTTGGGCGAGTACACCATCTGCTTGCCGTCGGGCGAAAAGCGTGCGGTGCCCGATTGCGGCATCGGCAGCACGCTCGGCAGGCCGCCGGTGACGGCCACGGTGAAGACGCGCGGATCCGAGATGTTGCGCGAGTCGCGCCACGAGCGGAACAGCACGGCCTTGCCGTCCGGCGTCCAGCCGTACACCTGGTTGTCGAAGCCCCAGCGCTGCGGCAGCGGCCCCATCGCGGGATAGAACGTCAACTGCTTCGGCTCGCCGCCCGTTGCGGGCACCACGTACACCTGGCTGTCGCCACCGTACTGGCCGGAGAAGGCGATCTGCCTGCAGTCGGGCGAGAAGCGCGCGGCCATTTCGAGGCCCGGCCCGGCGGTCAGCCGGGTCGCGGTGCCGCCTCGGGTCGATGCCGTCCACAAATCGCCGGCGTACGTGAACACCACCCGGTCGCCGCACACATCGGGGAAGCGCAGCAGGCGGGTGCCTTCGACGTCGGCACCCGCGGAGGCGACGGCACCCGCGCTGGTGGCGGCCGGCGGTGGCGGCGCGACCGGGGTTACCGGCGTGGTGCTCGCGGAAGGCACGGATGCCGACGTGTCGCCCGACGCGGGGGGCGAAGACGACTGCGAACAGGCGGCCACTCCCGCGCCTGCCAGCAGCGCGCAACCCGCGAGAACGGACTTGCGAATGGTGGGTGACATGTCGGGCCCCTCGTGCCGTGGCGTGGATGGCCTGCTATAGCGGGATTCCGGCCCGCGAGCCACTGCGGAAAGTCATGTGCGGCATGACTTGCGGCATGGATGGCACCCCGACCTCGATCGCGGCATCATTGGTGGTCGATCCTCCCCGCCTCGAGCGCTGCCGGAGCCAGGACCTTGAGCCAAGCCCAACGCTACTACCTGACGATCCCCAACCTCGGCAAGGCCCACGGGCCCGATCCCGAGCTGTCGTTCCAGGGAGCGTCGCCGCAAAGCTTCGCGACGGCCCTGCAGGAAGCGCTGCGACAGCCGATCCTGTTCCAGCGCTGGAAGGCGCGGCAGCCCGACCCCGACGAGGTCGACCAGTCGCTGGCACCGGTCGATCCGAACGCAACCGTCACCGCCGAGATGCACGACCTGCATACCGCGGTCCAGGTCGTCACCACCCTCACGCATTCCGTGCTGCGCCACCGCCTGTTCATCCTGATCGGGCCAAACTGGCAGTTGCACGACGTCGCCGCCGCCTGAACCTTCGGCGGTTCCCCCTTTTTTCTGCAATGGAAGGAGTCGCTCCATGCCCGGATTACGCACCAAATTCCTCGCACTCGCCTGCTGCACCCTGGTCGGCGGCATCGGTTTGAGCGCGCACGCCGATACCCCCGCCAGCGGCGCGTCGTCCGGCGGCGACATCGCTTCCAATCCGTTCTTCAAGCCATCGACCCTGCCGTTCGGCACGCCGGACTTCAGCAAGATCCAGGATTCCGACTACGTGCCCGCGATAGAAAAGGGCATGGCGCTGCAAAAGCAGGAGATCGAGAAGATCGCCGACAACCCCGAGCCGCCGACCTTCGACAACACCATCGTCGCGATGGAGAAGACCGGCGCGATGCTCGACCGGGTCATGAGCGTCTTCAACCTGTACACCGGCGCCGACACCGACCCGAAGCTGCAGAAGATTTCGGAGGAAATGGCGCCCAAGCTCGCGGCCCACCAGGACGCGATCTACCTCAACGCCAAGCTGTTCGACCGGATCCAGAAGATCTACGACCAG
>DASSNH010000309.1:0-8505 GCA_035701405.1 Rhodanobacteraceae bacterium | reverse complement strand
GATGCCGCTCGAGCGCGTGCAGCGCAGGAACATTCAGCTCGTTCCGCAAAGCGACTGCGTCGTGCACCATGACCTGCTGGCCGTCCGGGTAGGTCACGGACAGGGGAAATTGCGCGAGTTTGGCCAGTGCCGTTGGGCCCTGGTCCAGTGCGCTACGAAGAGCGCCGCCGAACGCCCGGATCTCACTGGGCCCATGCACGCCCAGCTCGGCAAGACTGCAATTTTCCGCGGGTTCCGTGGCCGCCCCGGCCGGCGAAACAAGCAACAACCCCGGTAGCAGTGAGCACGTCAGTATGAAAACGCAACGCAGCATGGCGACCTCCCTGGTAGTGCCGAGCGGAATCGAGCACACAGCAACAAGTACGGGCTTTACGGTACGCCGAGCCGAGTAGCGAGGCAACTCAAAACAGGACGGAGGTAATTACTGTGTGCTTATAGCTCCGTCCCCTTTACGATGTTGGCGGCGAATTCCACCACTTCAAACAAATCATGCGGGCAGCCGCGGCATTACTACATCGGAGCAACAACGCGTGGGCGTAATCTTGTTGCAGGGGCCGCTGGCGCGACGCTTCCGCCCGTTGCTGTGGCTGGGGGTGTGCTTCGTCGTCATTGCGTTCGTCACCCGCCTGATCCTGTTGCTCATGACCGGCTCCGGCGTGCCGCCGAATCCGCTGGATTGGCTGTATGCCTTCGGCGTCGGTCTCGGCTACGACCTGGTGACGTTCGTCTACTTCGCCTGGCCCATGGTGTTGTTCCTGTGGCTGGTGCCGACGCGGCGCGGGCGCCTGCCGGGCTGGGCGCGCTGGCTGGTCTATGCGTTGCTGCTGGTGGGCCTGTTGGCCATCTGCGCAGGACTGTTGCGCTGGCAGTTCCACGCCGACTGGAAGACGGCGTGGCCGGTGGTGCTGCCATTCCTGTTCGCGCTGCCGTTGGCGGCGTTCACCTACTCCTCGCGTGTCGGCCAATGGATCCTGTGGGCCTTCTGCCTGCTACTGCTGTTCGGGTTGCTGTTCGTGGGTGCGTCGGAATTGACGTTCTGGAACGAGTTCGGCTCGCGCTTCAACTTCATCGCGGTGGACTACCTGATCTATACGCGCGAGGTGATCGGCAACATCGAGGAGTCGTATCCGGTGGCGCGTTGGCTGGCGATGCTGGCGGTCGCTGCCATCGTGATCGTTGCACTCACGCGACGGAGCCTGCGCACGCGCGACGATGACAGCAGCTTTGGCGGACGCTCGCTGGTGGTGCTGGGCTGGCTGGCGATCACGATCATCACGGCGTTCACCGTCAACTCGGGCATGAAGGATCGCCTGCGAAACACCTACGTCAATTCGCTCGCCGGCAACGGCATCTACGAATTCTTCGCGGCATTCCGCAATGCCAGCCTCGATTTCCACCGGTTCTATCGGACCTTGCCGGACGCGGAGGCCTACGCGATCGCGCGCACGATGCTGAAAACGCCGAACGCGACCTGGGTTGGCAGCGATCCGCACGACATCACCCGCGCAATCCATGCTGCCGGACCGGAACGGCATCTCAATGTGGTGCTGATCACCGTCGAAAGCCTGTCCGCGGGCTACCTCGGCGTGTACGGCGGCAAGAAGGACCTGACCCCCAATCTCGACCGGCTGGCCGCCCAAAGCCTGTTCTTCAAGAACATGTATGCGAACGGCACGCGCACCGTGCGCGGGCTGGAAGCCGTGACGCTGTCGATTCCGCCGACGCCGGGCGACTCGCTGATCAAGGAGAAGCACAACGAAAACCTGTTCTCGCTGGCGGACATCTTCAACCAGCGGGGCTATGTGTCGGAGTTCGTCTACGGCGGCTACGGCTACTTCGACAACATGAATTACTTCTTCGGGCACAACGGCTACAAGGATGTCGACCGTCGCGACATCCCCGCGGATGCGACGATCCACAGCGAGAACGTCTGGGGGGTGGCCGACGAGGACTTGTACACCCTGGCGATGGGCCAGATGGACAAGATCCACGACGCGGGCAAGCCGTTTTTCCTGCACATCATGACCACCTCCAACCACCGGCCCTACACCTGGCCGAAGGGCCGGGTGGTGGCCATGCCGCAAGGCAAGCGCGACGGCGCCGTCAAGTACACCGACTGGGCCATCGGTGATTTCATCCGGCGCATGCGGGCCAAGCCGTATTTCAGGGACACCGTGTTCGTGATCACCGCCGACCACTGCGCCGACAGTTCCGGCAAGGCGCGCATCCCGATCAACCGGTATCGAATCCCGTTGCTGATCTACTCGCCGGCGCACATCCCTCCGCGGCATATCGAGCGCATGATCTCGCAGATCGACATTCCACCGACCCTGCTCGGCCTGCTGCACTTCAGCTACCGCAGCCGGTTCTTCGGCCATGATGTGCTGGACTTGCCGCCGGAGCGCGACCGCGCATTTCCGTCGACCTACCAGAACCTCGGATACCTGCGCGGCGATCGCCTGACCATCCTCTCGCCCGGCAGCGAGGTGGAGCAGGTCAACCCGGATCCGGTCACCGGCAGCGCGGTGCCGTACCCGCAGGTGGACCAGGCCGAAGTGCACCAGGCCATCGCGGCCTACCAGGTGGCCTACGATGAATTCCACAGCGGTCGCATGCGCTGGCGCGCCAGTGATGGCGCGCCGGTGCAGCCGTTGCCTGTCTCCGCGGCATCGGCGTCCGCCGGTGACAACACCACTGGACCTTGAGTTTCGCGATACCCCCGCTGCCTTCGGCACCCGGGCGCGACTCAGCCACCTGTTGAGTGTCGACCCCCGGCAAACGCTCGTCATTCCGGCGAAGGCCGGGATCCAGTAGCTCTGCCTTCCCCTCCGGGGAGTGGCATGAAACGCAAATGTTTCTCTTGCGCAGCGCCGGATGAGGGTTCGGAACCCGAGCGGGAAAAGTCGACTCCGGCCCCCGGGTTTTGAAAACCTCAGATTTTCTTCGAGAGCCGGGTGAAGAAAATTTCTCGCACAACTTGGGTCGGGTTACACTTTGCGGGTTGATTTGCTGCTTCCGCAGTTGATCGATCCCGGCTCGCTCGGCAAGGCGACGCGAACGACCGGGCTCCACGAAGCGCTGGCAGGAACAATTTCTGACGTCACACCCTACTCGAGTTGTTCCTGACGCCTGTTTTTCCGTCGTACTCGGCGTGCTGCCTGCCGCCGCGGGGCTGGCACCGGGCCACAGCCGGCTTCGCGGCTGCAACGTTCCGGTGAGGTGGCCGATCGCCCGATGAGCAGCATGTTCCAGTCCCTCAGGAGCCATAACTACCGCCTGTGGGCCGGAGGCGCGCTGGTATCCAACGTGGGCACCTGGATGCAGCGCATCGGACAGGACTGGCTGGTGCTGACCGTGCTGACCCACCACAACGCTACGGCGGTCGGTACGGTGATGGCGCTGCAGTTCGGGCCGCCATTGTTCATGCTGCCGTTGAGCGGGTTCGCCGCCGATCACCTGGATCGGCGCAAGCTGCTGCTCTTCACGCAGGGCACCGCCGGGCTGCTGGCACTGGGCCTGGGTCTGCTCACTGTCACGGGCGTGGTGCGGCTCTGGCAGGTGTATGGCTTCGCGCTGCTGCTGGGCTGCGTCACCGCGTTCGACGCGCCGGCGCGGCAGGCATTCGTCTCGGACCTCGTTACCGATGACGACCTGGCCAACGCGGTTGCGTTGAACTCCACGTCCTTCAATGCCGCCCGCATGGTCGGTCCGGCGATCGCGGGCATACTGATTGCCGCCGTCGGCGAGGGCTGGCTGTTCCTCATCAACGCGGGCTCCTACGCCGCGGTGCTGGTGTCGTTGTCGTTTCTGAGGGTGCACGAGCTCCATACCGAGGCGCGGCCCCCGCGCACGCGCGGCAGCTTGTTGGCGGGCTTCGGCTACGTGTGGCAGCGGCCCGACCTGTTTGCCGTGTTGATGATGCTGTTGCTGCTGGGCACCTTCGGCTTCAACTTTTCGATCTTCATCTCGACCATGTCGGTGACCGTATTCCACGGCGACGCCAGCCAGTACGGCCTGCTGACCTCGGCGATGGCGGTTGGCACCATGAGCGGAGCACTGTTTTCGGCCCGTCGGCCATTCCCCGGCATGGTGCTGATGGCCGTTTCCGCCGCGGCATTCGCTGTCGCCCTGGCCGTGGCGGCGGTGATGCCGAGCCCGTTTTCGTTCGGAGCGGTCATGTTTTTCGTCGGCCTTGCCGCGCTCACCTTCATGACCGCCAGCAATTCGATGATGCAGCTCACCACCGAGCGCGCGATGCGCGGCCGGGTGTTGGCGTTGCGCATTGCCGTGGTCATGGGCGGCACCCCGCTCGGTGCGCCGCTGGTGGGTTGGGTGGTCGACCATTTCGGTGCCCGCTGGGCGCTGGCGGTCGGCGCGCTCTCGGGCGTCGTGGCGACCGCGGTGGGGGTTGCCTATCTCGTCAGGCATCGCGACCTGCGCGTGGTGCGGAAGGGCAGGCGGCTGCGGCTGGTCATCCGCCCGGTGCCGACGGATGCGATACCCGCGCGGGTAGCGGCGGGAGAGCGTGTGATTTGATGCGGGAATGGTGGCGCGCATGTGGAATGACGCCGCGACGCCCGTCGGGCTTTGCTGCGCGTAGGTTGGGTTGATCCCGGAACCTTGTTCCGGGAGAAGCGAACACCAAGCGCCCGGCATGCGACATCGTATCGTGCAGGAAACGGTGTTGGGCTTCGCTGCGCTCAGCACCAACCTACAAAGCATTTCGGGGCCGCGTGGGAACGCGGAACTTGTAGGTTGGGTTGATCCCGGAACTTTGTTCCGGGAGAAGCCCAACACCAAGCGCTCGGCATGCGACATCGTATCGGGCAGGAAACGGTGTTGGGCTTCGCTGCGCTCAGCACCAACCTACAAAAACAATCCGAAGCCGCGTGGGAACGCGGAACTGTAGGTTGGGTTGATCCCGGAACCTTGTTCCGGGAGAAGCCCAACACCAAGCGCTCGGCGTGCGACATCGGATCGTGCGCGAGACGGTGTTGGGCCTCCCCCGGACCAGGTCCGGGGTCAGCACCAACCTGCCAGAGCATCCGCCGCCCGTGGGGCAATGGATTACTTCGACTGCCCCGACGCCATGTCCCGCGCGGCCTTGCGCTGGCGCACGGCGCCCAGCCCGATCACGCCGAGACCCAGCAGGAACAGTCCAATTGGGCCGGGCTCCGGAACCGCGGTCGCCTGGCCGAGGCCTTCGATCACGTCATTGCCGCAATACATGGTCCAGTGGAAGCCGAAATTGCTGGGGTCGAGATCGAGGCCCGCGGTGTCGAAGCTGAAGCTCAGGAAGCCATTGCCGACGGTCCAGGTGCCGGTGTTGTTCGTCGCCGTCGCCATGGACGTGTTCACCGCCACTGCCTGCCCGTCGCGGTAGATGCAGCGGCCGGCACAATCCATGAAGGCGTCGGAGAGCAGGACTTCGGGATTGTGGTTGCTGCCGTTGCCGGCATCCAGCACGTAGATGGTGCCGGTGCCACCCGTGTTGCTGAGCGCGTCGTCCAGGGAAAACGCGTAGGTCCAGTGGTTGCCGTTACCGGCGTTGTCGTTGGCGTAGGTAGCCGGGCCGTTGGGGCTCCAGCCGGTCGACAGGAACAGGTCGCCGTAGCCGATGCCCGTCGCGTTTTTCGTCCACTGCGACTCGATCCCGGCGTTGCCGGCGAAGTTCGTGTAGATGGTGACGGTGAGTTTGCTGCCCGAAAGGCTCGCCTCCATGCCATCGACGTCGTAGGTGCTCGGCCCGATCACGTCCTGGTAGCCGTGGCTGTTCGAGCCTTGGTAGGTGTCGTTCAGCATCGTTGCCGAGGCGCTCGAAAAAACGCCCGCCAAGCCGAGGACCGCTACCGCGAGCGGCAGTTTCTTCTTCATGATTTCCCCCTGTTGCGCAAATCTCCCGGAGGAATGCCGGGGCTTGTCGCGATTGTTTTTGCAATCGCGGAAGCCTTGGCGCTCCGGCGTACGTTTCCGCGACCGCCACGAACGTGATTCCGCTGGCGGTCGCGCATACGGAGCAAGATTTGCGCCAGTACACAATGCTTTTGTTATTCAGCAGCTTGCGATATCGTGCGCCCGTGCAATCTGCGGATTTTGTAAAGACATCCGACAGGATCGGCGGGTGGAGACCTCCGTGAACCGGTGGCTCGAACGCCCGCGTCACCCTCGTGAAATGTCCGCAACGTCCGTCTTTTCCCGGGGGCAGGAGGGTCCGCCGGTGCCGCGCGTCCGGGCTTTCATTTCAGGAACTCGCCATACCTCGCCTTCCAGCGCACCTGATCGGCTGTATCGAAGTTGGCGTGCACGCGGATGAGGTGGCGGTCGACCAGCTTCAGGGTGTATGCACCGTGGTCGCGGAAAAACGCGCTGCCCTCCCAGGTCCACCCGAGCGCGTCGGGCACGTACACGAAAACGTCATGGGCCGAATGCAGCGGACCGGTCGATGTCCCGGAAAGCGTTTTCGTCGCTCCATCCCAATGCACGTCCTCGATCTCCACGCCGCCCTGCGACACGTGGCGGTCGGTGGACACGAACTGGGGAATGCCGGATCGTTTGTGCAGCGCGAGCAGGGTCACGCTCCCGGGTTCGACCGTGACTTCGATTTCGGCGCCGCGCAGCTCGCGGGCCAGTTGCTGCTTCCAGAAGTCGAACGCGATGTACGTGCCGTCCGGGCGCAGCCCCAGCCGGTCGAGCCGGAATTTGCGGGTAACCGGTTCCTTGCGATCCGGATTGAACACCGCGAGCAGGGTCCACTCGGCGAACGGCCGCTCCACCTTCATCGCGAAGGCGTACTGCATTTCATGTTCGAACAGGTCCACCGGAACGGCCGCCTGGCCCAGCGAGGGCGTGATCTTTTTCAGGATCTCGAGCTTGGGCGGTTCCAGTTGCGTCAGCCGGTCGCCGGAAAACAGGTTGCCGCCACTGAAGGCGATCAGCGTGGCTGCCGCTTCGGACTCGGTGTCGGTGAGCAGGTCCATGCACAGGTGGTCCGCGTCGTTGATCCAGGTCCGCTTGTGGAAGTAGTAGCGCTTGGCCGCGGCGGAGGAACTGCTGGCAGGGTGGGTGAAATAGGTTTCCCACGCGGTATCGCTGAAGCCGTAGTTCACGTCGGCTTCGATGCGCATGCTGTCGATCAGGCCCGTGGTGATCGCGCCCGGTCCGCATTCGAGGATGTGGCACTTGTCGCCGGCCGCGCGGCGCATGATCTCCATGCCCTTGCGGTAGGCCGCGGCGGTCGACATTGTCGGATCGTGGAACCGCTCGGCTGCGAGTATCGACCAGAACACGAAATCGATCTTGATCATTTCGTAACCCCAGTCGTTCACGATGGTGTCGACCAGGTCGTGCAGCCACTTCGCGCCGCCGGGATGGGTGACGTCAAGGCAGTATTTCTTCGGATTCTCGTCGGCCGGCGGTGCGGTGCCCGCGGGCCAGTTGCCGATGCGCTGCGGGCTGCCGTCGCGGCCCTTGACCAGCCACTCGGGGTGTTCCTGGAACAGCTTCGTCGGTTCCTCGATGACGTAGGGCGAAATCCATAGCCCCGCCTTGAAGCCGTGGCTCCTGATCTGCTGCGCCAACCACTTCATGCCGTTCGGGAACCGCTCGTTGCCTTCCCAGTCGCCGTGCCAGCGCTGAAAACCTTCATCGATCTGGATGTACTCCAGCCCGTACGGCTTCAGGTTTTCGGCGGCGAACGCGGTGTTCGCCATGACTTCATGCTGGGAGACGTGCGACAGCGTGTAGAACCAGCTGCACCAGCCGTTGAGGATAGATTTCGTGCGCGCATCGTTGGCCGTGCCGACCGCGGCCGCGTAGCTTTCGAGCGCGCGGTAGGGATCGTCCGCGATCTCGATCATCAACCGGTTCGAGCCGATCGAGCTGCCGGGCCGCAACGTCACCGACGGCGGGAATGCCGATTCTGCGAGGAGGGAAATCCGGTCGTCCGCGGGCCGGGAGATCAGCAGGTTGCCGAGGCACAGTGTGTTCTCCAGGTATCCCAAGGTGATGCTTTCGCGATCATGGCCGCAGAAAAGGCCGGCATTCCACCAACTGTGGATGGTTTCGCTTTGCCCCGGGAACGGCCCGTTGGCGAGATTGACACCCTTGAGGTGCCCGGAGGTGATCGCGCCTTCCCTTTCGCCGAACGTGTGCACGGTGCCAGCGTCGAAATACATCTCGCCGTTGGTGAGGCATTTCGACACACCGGAGGCATGCAGCACGCCGTGTTCGTTCGCGACCGCGCGCACCGGCTCCAGGCTGTGGATCGCGATGTCGGCTTGCGAGGCATTGGTGCAGGTCGCCTCGAACGTGAGCGCCTGCAGTTCGTCGTAGAGCGACAAGTGGAGATCGACGTCCGCGCGCTTGCGGGCATCGGTACAGCGGATGGTGAGCCGCGTTCCGCGCCCCAGCTTGTCCTCGAACGCCGTGGTGTGGGCCGCAAAACCGAAACCGCCATCAGAGACAAGGCGCTTCGGGATCGTCGCACCTGCGGCGAAGTTGATGCCC
>DASSNH010000308.1:0-8581 GCA_035701405.1 Rhodanobacteraceae bacterium | reverse complement strand
GTTGCATCATCACGATGTTCTGCAATCTGCCGCAGTTCGCACTCCACTTCCCATTCGCCGCCGTGCACGTCGAGGAAGCGGCGGGTCAGTTGCAGCGCATGATCCATCGAATCCGCCTGCAGCAGGGCGTAACCCCCGATCTCCTCCTTGGACTCGGTGAACGGCCCGTCCGACACCGCCTGCTTGCCCCGCGAGAGCCGCACCTTCTTGCCCTGCGACGTCGGGCACAGGCCGGCCGTATCCAGCAGCGTGCCGTCCGCGGTCATTTCTGCGATCAACTGCGTCATGTCATTGACCAGCCTCTCGTCAGGCTTCTTGCCCGAACCCTCGTTGACCCGGACCAGGGATAGGAATCGCATTCGTGTCTCCTCAGGTCGAAGCCGCTACGGGCGGATGCCGGCAGTGCTACGCTCCTGATACCGCGACGAACGAGCAGTCATCGATTCGACAGCCGTATAGTCCGGGTGCAACCGCGAAGCATGGAATTCGGGGCCGATGGGGCGGGTCCCCGGATTGACTCGCGACATCCTTGTCGCTCGCCCTTCGGGCCGGCTCCGCCGTTCGCGTTTGCAGTCCCGCAAACGAAGTCGCTTTGCTTTATCCGGGCTGCTGTCACGGTTGGCGGCACGCTCGTGGCACACCTGTTCAGGCTTTACAAGAGATGCAGTCCACAATTCCGCGAACGGACTCGCATTTCTGTTCATTTTTCGGTTCCCATCCGCACGATTTGGCGGTACGCTCGGCCACCCCTGACCCTGAAACCGGAGCGCCGCCATGGCCCTGTGGAAAGAACCCGTGAAATCCTCCTCGTCGCTGCCCAATCCGCCCGACGTGGCCCGCTACGACGCCCCGGAACCCGTTGAAACCCCCGTGCACACCAAGGCGCCGGCCGCCGGCTACGAAGCCAAGTCCGTCCCCGGCGCCAGCAAGTCCGGCTCCGAGTCGCACATCGCGCCCGACCTCGTGATCGAAGGCAAGATCGAAGGCGCGGGCCACGTGCGCATCGCCGGCCGCTTCAAGGGCGACATCAACGTGCGTGGCGACCTCACGATCGAGAACGGCGCCAAGGTCAATGGCAGCGTGCGCGCGGAGCGCGTGACGATCGCCGGCGAGCTGACCGGCAACATCGAAACCGCGGCGCACGTGGAACTGCTGCAGACGGGGTCGCTGACGGGCGATGTGAAATCCACGACCTTCAGCGTCGCCAAGGGTTCAAAGATGCGCGGCCAGGCCGAATTCGGCTGGGACGATGGCAAGGCCGGGGTCACCGACATTTCCAGGAACAACGGGCACGCCAACGGTAACGGTCACGGCAAATGACCGCGCCACGCGCGGGTTCAGCAGGCGCGACGCGCGCCTGCCCGCATTGTCGCGAAACGATCCTCGAAAGTGCCGCGGTCTGCCCCGCCTGCAACCACAAGCTGCGGTTCGGCGGCCCGGCCGGTGACCTCGGCGCGCAGGCGGAGCTGACGCCGCTGCGCGTCGAGGGCAGCTTCCGCAATCCCGACAGCGGGGCGTGGGAATACTCGATGGTGCTGACGATCCGCAACGAGCGCGGCGAGGAAATCGCCCGGCGACTGGTCGGCGTCGGCGCGATGCAGCCGGGCGAGCAACGCACGTTTTCGCTCAGCGTCGAGATGAATCCAGCCGGGAAGCGCACGCGGCATTGAGTGCGTTGCCGCGGCGTAGCGCGTGGGGCGGATATTGTCCGCCGGCACCACACGTCGGCGGGCGGTGCCCGCCCTGACGCTTCCCGTTCGCGCATGGCGCGCTCCTGCAACGCGTCCCGTCACGCACGTGCAACGCCCGCTGTTGCAGGAGCGGCGCATGGCCGCGATCATCGGTGCGTCACGCCATTCGCCCACCGGTCGCTGTGTCGGTTTGCAATGCCTCCGGGTATGCAATACGGTGGTGCGTCGGCGTCGCCATGCGCGCACATGGCGCCTGTGACGGGATCCCGGTCCAGCGCCGCGCGCTGCCTGCACCGTCGTCGCGACGCTCCCCACCGACGATGCCAAGGAGCAGCATGCGACCGCAGCGCTACCACATCCGTTTTCCCAGCGCCAACCTCACCAGCGCCAGCCAGAGCGAGGCGTATTTCCTTATCACGGAAGACGGCGAGGAACGCCGCATCGATTTCCACGACTACGCCGAGATCTACAAGCATCCCGGCTTGTACGAGCAACTGTTCTACCAGAGGCTCAAGTGCACTTCGCCGGCCAAGCTGACGGAGCTGTTGCGCAGCGCGGCCGGCAAGGCGGGCGTCGATCCCACCCAACTGCGCGTACTTGATGTCGGCGCCGGCAACGGCATGGTCGGCGAACTGCTGGTCGCGCACGGCTCGGCACGGGTGGTCGGCATCGACAACATCGAGGAAGCCGAGCGCGCCGCGGATCGCGACCGGCCCGGCGCGTACGACGCGTACTACGTCGCCGACCTCACGAACCTTTCCCCGGAACTGCGGGCCGAACTCAACGACTGGAACTTCGACGCGATGACCACGGTCGCGGCGCTTGGTTTCGGCGACATCCCGGTGGCCGCGTTCGCGGCGGCCTACAACCTCGTGAAGACCGACGGCTGGATCGCCTTCAACATCAAGGAAACCTTCCTCGAAACCAGCGACGACAGCGGCTTCTCGCGGCTGGTGAAGCGGATGATCCACGACGACTACCTGAAGCTGCACCACCTCGAGCGTTACCGCCACCGACTGTCGATCGAAGGCAACATGCTGTATTACTACGCCATCGTCGGCCAGAAGAGGCGCGACATCGACGATGCCTGCCTCGCGGGACTCTGATTCGGCATTCACACTGGTTGGCGTCACCCGGGCGTGGGGCGAAGTGCGCGCCGTCGATGACGTCAGCCTCGACTTCGACCGCGGGCGCACCACCATCCTGATCGGCAGCAGCGGCTCGGGTAAATCCACCGTGCTGCGCCTGCTGATCGCGCTCGAGTGGCCGGACGCGGGCCAGGTCCTCTTCGATTCCGAGCCGTTGCAACCCACGCGTGTCCTGGCAGTGCGGCGGCGGGTCGGCTACGTGATCCAGGAAGGCGGCCTGTTCCCGCACCTCACGGCACTCGGCAACATCTCCCTGCTGCCGCACCACCTAGGCTGGAACAGCGCACGGATCCGCGAGCGCGCACTGGAATTGGCCGAACTGACCCACCTCAAGGAAAGCCAGTTCCAGCGCTTTCCGGCGGAACTCTCGGGCGGCCAGCGCCAACGCGTGGCGCTGATGCGCGCCTTGATGCTGGATCCGCCCACCCTGCTGCTGGACGAACCACTCGGGGCGCTCGACCCGCTGGTGCGTCACGGCCTGCAGGACGAACTGCGCGAGATCTTCAGAGGGCTCGGCAAGACCGTGATCATGGTGACCCATGATCTCGCCGAAGCCGCGTTCTTCAGCAGCCGGCTTGTGCTGATGCGGCGCGGTCGCGTGATCCAGGACGGGAGCATCGATGATTTCCGGCGCGCACCCGCGAACGATTTCGTGCGCGAATTCCTGGCGGCGCACCGCGATCTGCCCGGTGCCGCCACATGAAATTCGCGCCGCTCCTGCTGGCCGCCGTGTGCCTGCTGCCGGCATTGACCGGTTGCGCGCGTGCCACCGCCGCGGAACCCGCGGGAGCGCCGACACTGGCGATCGGCTCCAAGAACTTCACCGAATCGGTGGTGCTGGGGGAGATCGCGCGGCTTTCCGCGCGCGAACGCGGGGTGCAGGTGCAGCACCGGCGCAGCCTCGGCGGCACCCGCATCCTGTGGCGCGCGCTGACCGAAGGCGACATCGACGCCTACCCGGAATACACCGGCACGATCACCCACGAGTTGCTTCGGGATTTGCCGCCCGATGCCAGGCTCGCCGTGCTGCGCGCGCGTTTGAAGCAACTCGGCATCGGCATCACCGATCCCATCGGCTTCAACAACACCTACGCGATCGGGATGCTGGAATCCGAAGCGGCCAAGCTGCACGTCCGCGACATTTCCGATCTCGCGAATCATCCCGGCCTGAAGCTGGCGTTCTCCAACGAATTCATGGACCGGGCGGACGGCTGGCCGGGCCTCAAGCAGGCCTACCACCTGCCCCAAATCGCGCGTGGCATGGATCACGACCTCGCCTACCGCGCGCTCGCCTCCGGCGCGGTCGATGCGATCGACCTGTACAGCACCGACGCCAACATCGATTACTACCACGTGCGGGTGCTGAAGGACGACCGCCATTACTTCCCGCACTACGACGCGGTGTTCCTGTACCGCCTGGACCTGAAGCGACGCGCACCCGCCTTCGTCGAGGCGCTGCAGGACCTCGCGGGCAGCATCGACGCGAAGCAGATGCGCGCCATGAACAAGGCAGTGCAGATCGACGGAGAGAGCGAGACCACGGCCGCGTCGGATTTCCTCGGGGTGCAGGTGAAGCCCGGCGGCGGAACCGCGGCGTTCTGGAGCCGGATCGCGCGCTACACGTGGCAGCACCTCGCGCTGGTCGGCATTTCGCTGTCGTTGGCGATCGCGCTGGCCGTGCCGCTCGGTATCTTCGCGTCGCGCTACCCGCGCCTGGGGCAGCTGGTGCTCGGCTTGACCGGCATCCTGCAGACGGTGCCCTCGCTTGCCTTGTTCGTCTTCATGATCCCGATCTTCGGGATCGGCGCGGAGCCTGCGATCGCGGCGCTGTTCCTCTACAGCCTGTTGCCGATCGTGCGCAACACCCATGCGGGGCTCACCGGCATTTCGCCGTCGCTGCTGGAATCGGCGGCGGCGCTGGGCCTGCCGCCCCGGGTTCGACTGTGGCGGATCGAACTGCCGCTGGCGCTGCGCTCGATCCTCGCGGGCGTGAAGATCGCCGCCGTCATCAACGTCGGGACGGCGACGCTCGGCGCATTGATCGGCTCGGGGGGCTATGGGCAACCGATCCTCACCGGCATCCGCCTCGACAGCGTGCCGCTGATCATGGAGGGCGCGGTGCCGGCGGCGCTGCTCGCGCTGGTGATGCAGGGCTTGTTCGAAAGCATCGAACGCGTGCTGACGCCGCGCGGGTTGCGGTTGCGCGCGCAGCGATGACCGGTTTCCGCGGCGGCAGGTAGCCGCCGCGGAAACCTCGCACGTTCAGATCCGCGGTTCGCGCGGCGGCGTGCCCGGGTACGTCTCGACGTACAGGATGCCCGGGTAGCGCCGGTCCGGGTAATGGGTGACCGCCAGCGTGGTGGCGGAGACGTAGAACGATGCCAGCGCGCTCGCGAGCCCGAAGGCGCCACCGATCCGGAGCAGCGCCCAGCCGCCGAAGAAGCCGTTCAATCCGTAGAACAGGAACGAAACCCACAGCAGCAGCACCATCAGGGAAACAGCGCCGCCGAGCTTGTCGCTCCTCCACGCCGCGAACCAGAGGTAGAAGTTCACCAGCGTGATTGTCATCAGGTACCAGCCTTCGAAGCGCATGCCGCCCGCGCGCTCGAAGCCGAAACCGCTCGCCCAGAACAGGCCGGACCACAACAGGAAGAAGAACCCGAGCCAGCTTTCGCGGCGCAGGAATGCGGCGATCCCGGCGATCAGCAGGCCGAGCATCGCGACGGTGAAGATCCCATGCATGGCGCCGGGACCGAGGCCGAAGCCCATGGGACCGGCGATGCCGGCGGGGATCACCGAAAGCATCCAGAGCGCAATGCCCAGCACGCCGAAACCGAGCGGCCAGGGGTTGGCGACGTTGCCGTTCATGAGGCACCTCCTGCGATTCCAGGGAATCGCACCGGGTCCCGCGGATCGCGGGCGGTGCGCGACAGGCGCTGTCGCCAGACGTCGATGGAAGCGCGGCGATGGGCGCCCTCCGGAGTCCAATCTAGTCAGCGGCTTGTCAAGGTGCCGTCAAGGATGGCGCACTCGTG
This sequence comes from Rhodanobacteraceae bacterium, assembly GCA_035701405.1. GTDB lineage: Bacteria > Pseudomonadota > Gammaproteobacteria > Xanthomonadales > Rhodanobacteraceae > 66-474. Next base: position 2,707 of record DASSNH010000308.1, on the reverse strand, counting down.
CCGGTGAAACCGGAACCTCATCGACGGCTTGTTACACTCCCTGTGTCGCAAACGGGCCAGTCGATGAGCCGATACATCGCCGAACGTGCCGTGCTCGGGACGCAGCCACTGGTGGTGCTGCGCGACGACGCCGGCCGGCGTGTGCGGATCGCCTGCCATGGCGCGGCGCTCATCGGCTTCGAGGTGCCGCGCGGCGGCGCGCCGTTCGACATCGCATTCGGCTACCACGACGACGCGGAGATCGAGTCGCGCCGCGGGTCGCACTTCGCGATCATGGTGCCCTTCGCCGGTCGGATCGCCGATGCGCGCTATCGCTTCGACGGCCGCGAGTACGACCTGCAACCTGGCGTCGAGGGGGCCGCGCGCGGGGTCATGCACGGCTTCCTGCGCGACGCGGACTTCGGGGTCGCGGAACTCACGGCAGGCGAATCGTCGGCACGCGCCACGCTCGGCGCCGCGATCCAGCCGCGCGCGGGCTATCCCTTCACGCTCGACGTTGCCATCGCTTTCATGCTGGACGCCGGGGGCCTCGCGCTGGAAGTGCGCATGCGCAACGCGGGCGACACCGCGGCACCGTGCTTCTTCGGCTGGCACCCGTACCTGCGCGTCAATGATCGCGAGGTGGACGGCTGGTTGCTGGAAATTCCTGCCGACACCCTGATCCGCACGGACCCGGACATGATTGCGCTGGAGGGAAACGCAGCCTACGTGTCGCTGGACGACGCACCGGCGTTCGATTTCCGCCAGCCGCGGGAAATCGCGCACAGCATCCTCGATGCGGGTTACTCGGATGCCGAGCCGGGCCCAGGCGGTCACATCCGCACGCGGCTCACCGATCCTGCCGATGGCTTCGCCGTCACGATGTGGCAGGAACGCGGCGGCGTGCACGCCTTCACCGCGGACACGCTGAAGCACGGCGCGCGAACCGCGGTTGCCCTGGAACCGATGGAAAGCATGGCGAATGCGTTCAACCGCCCCGAATGCGCGGGCACGATACGGCTCGAACCGGGGGCCGAGCGCGTGTTTCGCTGCGGCATCGAGGTGACGGGCGGCTGATGGCGCGCGGCTAACCTGTGGTCGGCCTTGCCGCGATTATTCGGTGGCTGAACAGCGCACGTCGTGCGCATCAGCCCGACCACCCTTCGGGAAGCTTCCCCCGCAGGCGGGGGAAGGATGCATCGGAGGCTATTCCACGACCGCTGGCAGCTTTTCGGCGGCCGCGGTGTCGACGGTCAGCTCGCCGTCGCGCGCATCGAGCGTTACCTTGCCGCCGTCGGCGAGGCTGCCGAACAGCAGCTCGTCGGCGATCGCGCGCTTGACCTTGTCCTGGATCAGCCGCGCCATCGGGCGTGCGCCCATCTGCTGGTCGAAGCCGTGCTCGGCCAGCCACTGCCGCGCCGCGGGCTCGACGTTCAGGCTGACGCGCTTCTCCAGCAACTGGGTTTCGAGCTCGATCAGGAACTTGTCGACCACCCGCAGGATGTGCTCCATGTCGAGCGCCTTGAACTGCACGATGGCGTCCAGGCGGTTGCGGAACTCCGGCGTGAAGGTCCGACGAATGACTTCCATCGCGTCCGTGGTGCGGTCCTGTTCCATGAACCCGATGCTGCGGCTCGCGGCCTGGCGCGCACCGGCGTTGGTCGTCATCACCACGATGACGTTGCGGAAGTTCGCCTCGCGGCCATTGGTGTCGGTCAGCACGCCGTGGTCCATCACCTGCAACAGGATGTTGAAGAGGTCCGGGTGCGCCTTCTCGATTTCGTCGAGCAGCAGCACGCAGTGCGGATGCTTGACCACCGATTCGGTGAGCAGGCCGCCCTGGTCGAAGCCGACGTAGCCCGGGGGCGCCCCGATCAGGCGCGACACCGAATGCGGCTCCATGTATTCGGACATGTCGAAGCGCACCAGCTCGATGCCGAGCTGCATCGCGAGCTGGCGGGTGACCTCGGTCTTGCCGACGCCGGTCGGGCCCGCGAACAGGAAGTTGCCGATCGGCTTGTTGGGATCGCCCAGGCCCGAGCGTGCCATCTTGATCGCCGATGCGAGGGTGTCGATCGCCTGGTCCTGCCCGAAGATCACCATCTTCAGGTTGCGGTCGAGGTTCCGCAACACGTCGCGATCGGAGGCGGAAACCTGTTTCTGCGGGATCCGCGCCATCCGCGCCACGATGTACTCGACCTCGCCCACGTCGACCTTGCCGGTCCTTTCGTCTTGGGGCAGCAGGCGCTGGTGGGCGCCGGCCTCGTCGATCACGTCGATGGCCTTGTCCGGCAGCAGGCGGTCGGGAATGTGCTTGACCGACAGATCGACCGCGGCCTTCAGCGCTTCCTCGGTGTAGCTGACGTCGTGGTGCTCCTCGAATCGGGACTTCAGCCCCTTCAGGATTTCCACGGTATCGGCGACAGAGGGTTCCACCACGTCGATCTTCTGGAACCGCCGCGCCAGCGCGCGGTCCTTCTCGAACACGCCGCGGAACTCCTGGAAGGTGGTCGAGCCGATGCAGCGCAGCTCCCCCGACGCCAGCACCGGCTTGATGAGGTTGGAGGCATCCATGGTGCCGCCGGAGGCCGAACCCGCACCGATGATGGTGTGGATTTCGTCCACGAACAGGATCGCGTTGGGATCCTTCTTGAGCTGGGCGATCACGGCCTTCAGGCGCTTCTCGAAATCGCCGCGGTACTTGGTGCCCGCGACCAGCGCGCCGAGG
>DASSNH010000307.1:0-10216 GCA_035701405.1 Rhodanobacteraceae bacterium | reverse complement strand
TAGGCGTAGCTCGCGGTCAGCGTCGGCCGCGCGTGCTTGACCAGGAACAGGTACGCGGAAAAGGCGATGATCGAGCCGAACACGGCCAGGTACGCGATCGCCAGGATCGAAGCGGCGGGCGGATGCGCGGGCAGGCGTTCGCCGGTGAGCCAAGCGGTCAATGCCAGCGCGGGCGCCGCACATAGCATCTGCGCGGCCACGTTCATCGAGCCTTCGGGCATGTCCTGGTGGCGGCTCCAGATCGAACCGAACGCCCAGGCGATGGTGGCCAACAGCAGCGCCCCGGCGGCCCATGGCGCGGCGCGCATCGCGCCGCCGCTGTTCAGCACGACGACGCCCACGAATCCGATCGCCAGCCCGACGATCTCGCCGCGGCTCGGGCGTTCCCGGTAGGCGACCAGGAACAGCGCGATGAACAGCGGTTCGCTCGCGATGGCGATCGCGGCGATGCCGGAGGTCACGCTCTGTTCGGCGAAGCAGACCATGCCGTTGCCGAGCAACAGCAGCAGCACGCCGGTGATCGCCGCGTTGCGCCACTGCCTGCGCGTCGGCGGCTTCACGCCGCGCAGGCGCAGCCACGCGTACATCGCGATGCCGGCCGCGAAGAAACGGATCGCCGCCAGCATGAACGGCGGAAACCCGGTCAACCCGATCCGGATTCCGAGGTAGGTCGAGCCCCAGATCACGTACACCGAGAGCAGCGCCAGCGGTATCAGCCAACGCCGTTGCGGTGCCGCGATTGCGGCAGCGGGAATGGCGACTTCGTTCATGGGATGACCTTGCGCGGTGCGTTCGGCGCGGAGAAACAAAAGACGCCTCCTGCATGGGGAGGCGCAATGCAATTCTAGATCCGGCGGCACGGCGCGGATCGCTGCGCCGTCATGAAAGTTTCGCGACGCCGTGTTGAGGGAGGTTCAACGCGCGCCGGCGCGGCGTTCGCGGTCGAGGAGTGCCTGCTTGCGGGTCGCGCCCCAGCGCCAGCCGCCGAGGGTTCCGTCTGCACGCACCACCCGGTGGCAAGGCACGATCAGCGCCAGTTTGTTTTGGCCGCAGGCGCGACCGACGGCCCGTGCTGCGCCGGGTTCCCCGATGGCGCGGGCGATCTCGGCATAGCTGCGGGTTTCGCCCGCCGGAATGCGGGTCAGCGCTTCCCACACCCGCCACTGGAAAGCGGTGGCGGTGATGTCCAGGGGCGGTAGCGCCGGCGACGCTGCCGCGCCCGTGCGGCGATTGAACTGCCGCGCGACACGCGCGACCACCGCGGCCAGCCATTCGTCGCGGCCGGCATCGACGCGCGTCACTTCGGCGGACGGAAATTCCTTGCGCAGCGCGGCGAGCAGTTGGGCATCGTCGTCGCCCACGGTCACCGCGCACAGGCCGCGTTCGGTTGCCGCGACCAGCACGTGGCCGAGCGGCGAGTCCATGGTCGTGTAACGAATGGCGATGCCTGCACCGCCTTCGCGATAGCGCGCCGGTGGCATGCCGAGCAGGCGGTCGCTGTGCTCGTACACGCGGCTGCCGGACCCGAAGCCGGCGGCGTATACGGCGTCGGTGACGTCGGAGCCCTGGCGCAGCGCCCGCTTGAGCTCACCGAAGCGGCGTGCCCGTACGAATTCGGCGGGCGAGATCCCGAAACGCCTGCGGAAACTGCGTTGCAGCCACGCGGGCGAGAGGCCCACCCGGCTGGCCAGTTCGGCAAGGGTGGGCGCGGGGTCGCTGTGGTCCAGGATGTCGCGGGCCCGGGCAACCGGATCGCGGCCGGCATCGATGTTGGGCTTGGCGTTCATGCGGACATGATGGCCATTGCCGATCGCCCCCGCCATCCGGATCCTGTCGTGATGCCGTTCAGTCCGTGCGCGGCAGGGAATTGCGTTGCACCACGGTGAATTCGCCTTCGATGATCGCGGGATCGGCCGGGCGCTTGCGGCGCCCGATCCAGCGCCGCACCAGCAGCCACGTGGCCCCCACGGCCAATACGGCGGTGCCAACGATCAGGCTCATCGCGACCAGCCCGGCCAGCAGGATCGCGCCGCCCACGAGCACCAGCATGCGCAGCAGGGGGTGCCGGGGCAGCGGCAAGGTAAACGCTCGCGCGCGCATGGGATGGGTCCGCGTGGCAGAATGACACCTCTACCATGCGGGCGCAGGGCCGGAGTCGCAAGGTCCGCAGCCGCGGAGGTGCTTCCGCGGCCCGCCCGCCGGTGCGCCGGAGGCTCCGCAGTCGGTGCGCCCGGTCAAATCGGCTAGGAGTCGCGGATGGACATGACGAGCCCCCGGGAAGCCCTTTGCCGCCTCGAGGACATCCCCGACGGCGGCGTGCTGGGCGTCAGTCCGCCCGATCCCGATGGGGAGCCGCTGGTGCTTGCTCGGCGCGGCAGTTCGGTGCAGGCGTGGCTGAACATCTGTCCGCACGCGGGCCGGCGGATGGACTACGCGCCGGGGCTGTTCCTGGTGAAAGACGACAAGCTGACCTGTGCCGTGCACGGCGCCACGTTCGCGCTCCGCGAGGGCGGCTTGTGCGTGGCCGGGCCTTGCCGCGGCCAATCGCTGGTGGCGGTGGCCGTGCAGGTGCGCGATGGGCTGGTGACGCGGGCGTAGGGCGAAAACGGGCGCTTGCGCGATGCCGGGGGATCGCATGCCGGCCGAGCGGCCCGCCGAGGCCGCCGGTTCCGTCGCTGCGCCCCTTGAACCGGCCTGCGCGGCGCGCCCTACGAATTCGCGAATGCTCCCAGCGGGCTGTGGGTGCGCGCCACGGTGACGATGAAAAGGAATACCAGCATTGCCGCGCCGAAGCAGGCGGCGCGGGTCCGGCGGGTGCGCCCGCGGCGCAGGGCGAACACCCCCAGCATGATGTAGACCACCAGCAGCAGCACCTTCACGGTCAGCCACGCCTGCACGAACGGGTATTGGTGGATGATCGTGGTCAACGCAATCGCCGCGGCCAGCAGCAGCGTGTCGATCACCACCGAAATGCGGCGCAACGCGATGTGGTTGGCGGCCGCCAGGCCGGCCAGCATCATGCAGCCGCGGGTGAAGAACAAGGTGCCGGAGGCAATCACGCAGCCGACGTGGATCATGAGGATCTGCAGGTACCAGGCAGCCATGGCGGTACACGGAGTGGAAGGTCGGCCGAGTATCGCGGACGCGTCATTGGCGCGCGTTGACGCCGCGCAACCGGTGCAAAACGGAACCGCGCAGGGCGGTCACGAACGATCCCTACGTGTTCAGCACGCTGCGGGCGAGTTCGCGCAGGCGCGCCGGATCAAGCAGCTCCACCCGGCGGCCATCGATCGAGATCAGCTTCTGTTCGCGGAACCGGCCGAGCACGCGGCTGACGGTTTCGGCGGCGAGCCGCAGGTAGTTGGCGATGTCGGCGCGCGCCATGCTGAGGCGGAACTCGGTGCCGGACAGGCCGCGCGCGGCGTAGCGGTTGCCGAGGTCGACCAGGAACGCCGCCATGCGTTCGTCGGCAGAGTGGTCGCCGGCGAGCAGCGTGGCCGAACCCAGTTCCTTGCTGAGCATCCGGAACAGGTGCTGCTGGACCTTGGGCTGGCGTGCGGCGAGGGCGCTCATCGCGGGAAAGGAGAACCGGCAGCACTCGGTGGTTTCCAGCGCGATCCCGTCGCAGGGGTAGTGTTCGGGATAGATCGCGTCGAGCCCGACCATCTCGCCCGGCAGGTAGAAGCCGAGCACCTGCTCGCGCCCTTCCGCGTCAACCATCGTGGTCTTGACCATCCCCGAGCGCACCGCGAAGAGCGCGCGGAACGGGTCGCCGTTCCGGAAGATCCGCTGGCCGGGTTCGAACGGGCCCACGTGCTCGACCAGGCAGTGCAGCTCGGACAGTTCCGTCTTGCCGTAGCCGGCGACCGAGCAGGCCTCGGCGAACGCGCAGCTCGAGCAGAAGCGCTCGGCATCGCCGTCATTGGCCGGAACGCCCGTGTGGCGCTCCGATGATGCGTAGCCTGCAGATTGTGGCGAACGCGATCCCATGTCGTATTTGGCGCCCGGGGCGCTGCGAATCCAGGGGCCAAGTCTAACGCAGCCTGCGGAGCGGCTGTTGTGGAAAGTCAGGCCATGGATGGCCGTTCTGGCGCGAAAAAATGCGAAGTGCCGCACCCCGCGTGTACACGGGCCGAAACAGCGTTCATGGACGAACGCACGGTTCAGCCCGGCTCGATCCGCTGCTCGATCGACCCGAAGATCGAATTGCCGTCGGCATCGTGCATGTCGATCCTGACCGTGTCGCCGTATTTCAGGAACGGCGTCCTGGCCTCGCCATCGCGCAGTTTCTCGACCGTGCGCTGCTCGGCTAGGCACGATGCGCCGCGCGACGTGTCCTGGTTGGCGATCGTGCCGGAGCCGACGATGGTGCCCGCGGTGAGCGGGCGGGTGCGTGCCGCGTGCGCGACCAGTTGTGCGAAGTTGAATTGCATGTCTTCGCCGGCCTCGGCTTCGCCGAACCACTGGCCGTTGATCCACGTGCGCATCGGCAGGTGCACCTTGTCGTCGCGCCAGGCATCGCGCAGTTCGTCCGGCGTCACCAGGACCGGCGACAGCGCCGAGCGCGGCTTCGATTGCAGGAAGCCGAAGCCCTTGGCCAGCTCGGCCGGAATGAGGCTGCGCAGGGACACGTCGTTGACCAGGCCGAGCAACTGGATGTGGTGCGAAGCCTGCTGCGGCGTCACCGCCATCGGCACGTCGTCGGTGACCACCACGACCTCGGCCTCGAGATCGATGCCGTAGTCCTCGCTGGGGACACGCACGGGATCGCGCGGCCCGAGGAAGCCGGCGCTGGTGGCCTGGTACATCAAGGGATCGGTGTAGAAGGTCTCCGGAACCGTGGCGCCGCGCGCCTTGCGCACCCGCTCCACGTGCGGCAGGTAGGCGCTGCCGTCCACGAACTCGTAGGCGCGGGGCAGCGGCGCGGCCAGCGCGTTGAAATCGAGATCGAAGGCGTATTCCACTGCCTTGTGGCGGTGCAGGCACAAGGCGTCGTACAGCGCGTGCAGTCGTGGCGCGGCGAGTTGCCAGTCATCGAGCGCTTGCTGCAGCGTCGTCGCGATGCCGGTCGCGCGCACGCCGTGGCCGAGGTCGCGGCTGACCACGATCAATGTGCCGTCCCTGCCACCTTCTTTGAGCGTAGCCAGTTTCATGCCTCTCCTCGTGCCTTACCGTTGCGACGGGTGGAAGTGTTTCTCGAGTCCTTGCCAGCACTGCTGGTAGTCCCGCTGGCGTTGCGGCGATTCCAGGGCCTGCCGGGTGGGATGGATCACGTTGCGCGTTTCGAACATGAAGGCCATGGTGTCGACGACGTGCTGCGGCTTCGCGGTATCGACGGCCAGCGCCTTGTCGTAGCTGGCCGCGTCGGGGCCGTGGCCGCTCATGCAATTGTGCAGGCTGGCGCCGCCCGGCACGAATCCGCCGCCCGCGCTGGCGTCCTTGGCATCGTATTCGCCGTGGATGAGGCCCATGAATTCGCTGGCGATGTTGCGATGGAACCACGGCGGCCGGAAGGTGTGTTCGGCCACCAGCCAGCGCGGCGGGAAGATCGCGAAGTCCATGTTCGCGGTGCCGGGGGTATCGCTGGGCGAAGTCAGCACGGTGAAGATCGACGGGTCGGGATGGTCATAGCTGATCGAGCCGATGGTGTTGAAGCGTCGCAGGTCGTAGCGGTACGGCACGTGCGTGCCATGCCACGCCACCACGTCGAGGGGGGAATGATCGATCGGCGCGCGCCAGAGATTGCCCTGGAACTTCGCGATCAACTCGAAATCGCCTTCGACGTCTTCGTAGGCCGCGACCGGGGCCTCGAAATCGCATGCATTGGCCAGGCCGTTCGACCCGATCGGCCCGAGCTCCGGCAGCCGCAGCGGCGCGCCGAAGTTCTCGCAGGCGTAGCCGCGCGCGGTGCCCTCCATGGGGTCGACGCGAAAGCGCAGGCCGCGCGGAACCAGCGCGATTTGTTGCGGCTCGACCTCGAGCACGCCGAGCTCGGTCGAGATCCGGAGCCGCCCCTGCTGCGGCACGACCACGAGCTCGCCGTCGGCGTCGTAGAAGAACCGGCCTTGCATGGGCTTGTTGCAGGCGAACACGTGGATGCCGACCCCGGCCTGCATGGCGGGCGCGCCGTTGCCGGCCATCGCGAACAGGCCGTCGACGAAATCGGTGGGTGCGTCCGGCAGCGAGAAGGGGCTCCACCGCATCTGGTCGGGCGACGTCGGCGCTTCGTCGAACCGGTTGTGGAAGCGCGGCTGCGAATACGCTTCGAAGGCGCCGTGCACCGCGGCCGGTCGGATCCGGTACAGCCAGCTCCGGCGGTTGGCGTGGCGCGGCGCGGTGAACGCCGTACCCGACATCTGCTCGGCGTACAGTCCATACGGCACCTTCTGCGGCGAGTTCTGCCCAACCGGCAGCGCGCCTGCCAGCGCTTCGCTTGCGTGCTCGTTGCCGAAACCGGTGAGGTAGGCAGGTGAGTCAGACATGATCATGTCGATGCTCAATCATCCGTTCGCGCTGAGCGTAGCGGCCGCAGGCCGCGGAGTCGAAGCGCCTGCCCATTTTGCTCGTGCTGGTGCTCACCTTTCGAGGTTCGCCACGCTCCGCGCAGAGGCGCTTCAGTGTAGGCCGGGCATCGCCGACCCATCGGTCGGCGCACAATGCCCGCCCTGCAAAGCCGCGAGCTTGGTCGAAATTCCTACAGCACCCCGCGCTTCATCTGGTCGCGCTCGATCGATTCGAACAGGGCCTGGAAGTTGCCCTCGCCGAAGCCTTCGTTGCCCTTGCGCTGGATGATCTCGAAGAAGATCGGCCCGATGCAGTTCTGGGTGAAGATCTGCAGCAGCAGCTTCCGCTTGGTTTCCATGTCGGCGTCGATCAGGATCTTGTTCTTCGCGAGCCTGGGCACGTCCTCGCCGTGGTTCGGTACCCGCACGTCGATCACCTCGAAATAGGCGTCGGGCGTGTCGAGAAACTCGACACCGGCCGCCCTCATCTTCTCCACGGTGTCATAGATGGTGTCGGTGAAGAGCGCGATGTGCTGGATGCCCTCGCCCTTGTATTCGTCGAGATATTCATTGATCTGCGATTTCGGATCGTTCGATTCGTTGAGCGGGATCCGGACCATCCCATCCGGGGCGGTCATCGCCTTGGAGACCAGCCCGGTCTTGGCGCCCTTGATATCGAAGTACTTGATCTCGCGGAAGTTGAACAGCCGCTCGTAATAGCCGGCCCACTTGGCCATCTCGCCGAAGTGCAGGTTGTGTGTGAGATGGTCGATGAAGGTCAGGCCGAAACCCACGGGCTGTCGCTGGCCTTCCGGCACCAGCCATTCGTAGTCATCGAACACGCTGCCCTTGCCGCCGTAGCGGTCGACGAGGTAAAGCATGCAGCCGCCGATGCCCTCGATCACCGGCGCATCGACTGCGCGCGTGTGGGCACGGTGGGTGATTTCCTTGGCGCCATTGGCGAGGGTGGCCTCGAGGACTTCCGACGCCGGGCGCGAAAAGCGGATCGCGAATCCGCACGCGCACGGTCCGTGGCTTTGCACGAAGTCGGACGCGAACGAATCCGGCTGCTCGTTTAGCAGGAAATTGCAGGCGCCCTGCCGGTACAGCGTCACCGCCTTCGACTTGTGGCGTGCGACGGCCGTGAAGCCCAGCCGCTTGAACAGGTCGTGCAGCGACTTCGGATCGGGCCCCGCGAATTCGACGAATTCGAAGCCATCCACCCCCATCGGGTTCTCGAACGTGGTCGGCTGCATGCCGGCGTTGGGCTGTGCGTTCATGTTTGTCTCCGAAGGTCCCGTGAAAGCGGGCTTTTATGAAAAGTCAGGCCACGGAAGGCCGTTCCGGTGGAGCCTGGCCGGAGGGGCCTGACGGTTGCGGAAAGTTCCGGCGAGGCCGCGATCAAGGACGATCGCAAAGCAATGCTAAGATAGTTTCAAGTGAAACCATTTGCAAGTTGCGACGCCATGCCCAGGCACGCCCCCATCGAGCTCGAAAAATTCGTTCCGTACCAGTTGTCGATAGTGTCCAACACGGTGAGCCAGGCGATCGCCGAAGAGTACCAGCAGCGCTTCGACCTCGGCACCACCGAGTGGCGAGTGATGGCGGTGCTGGCGCGCTATGACGGCGAGGGCTTGTCGGCACGCGCGGTGGCGCGGCTGACCGCGATGGACAAGGTGGCGATCAGCCGCGCGCTCGCGCGCCTGGTGATGAAGGGGCGTGTGCTGCGTCGCACCCACCACGGCGACAAGCGCCGTTCGGTGCTGCGGCTATCGGCGGCCGGTTGGCGGATCCACGACGCGGTTGCGCCGCTCGCGCGCCGCCACGAGCGCGAGCTCCTGGAACGCCTGGAAGACGAGGAGCGGCGCTCGCTGACGCGCATCCTCGACAAGCTGATGGCGGGCGAAGCTAACGCACCCCGTGCATCAGCCGGTTGACCAGCGGCGAGACCAGCAGCAACAGCACGCCCGCGCCCAGCAGCAGCCAGAACCCGAAGGTGAAACCGGACAAGGCGGACCCCGCGGTCATGCCGCCCGTACCGGCGATGCGGCTGGCGAACAGGCCGGAAAGGTTGCCGCCAACCGACAGCGACAGGAACCAGCCTCCCATCGCGAATCCCACCAGCCGCGGTGGCGCCAGCTTGGTCACCATCGAAAGCCCGATCGGCGACAGGCACAGCTCGCCGAGGGTCTGCATCACGTAGCACAGCACCAGCGGCCAGAACGGAATCAGCCCATTCGCGCCGAGCAGCTTCGACAGCGCGAACATCAGCACCAGGAAGCCGAGGCTGTTGAAGACCAGTCCGAGACCGAATTTGCGCGGGATCGATGGCTCCATGCGGCGCCGGTCCAGCCACGCCCACGTCAATGTCACCAGCGGCGCGAATACGATGATCGCCAGCGGGCTCACCGATTGGAACCAGCCGACCGGAAAGATCCAGCCGCCCGGCATAACGCGGTCCACGATGTTTTCGGCGAGGAAATTGAACGACGTGCCGAGCTGGTAGTAGAACATCCAGAACAGCACGTTGAACGCGAAGATGATCAGCATCGCGACCACGCGATGCACTTGGACGCGACCATGGCGCGCCGCCTCCACCAGCAACATCGCGGCCACCACGACGAACAGCAGTCCCAGCAGCCATTGCAGGCCCGTGGCGCCCAACCGCGAGAGCAGCAGGAACACCAGCGGCACCGACACGAGCACGCCCAGCACCACCCATGCCACGCGCGCAGGGCCTTCGGAGCCCGCGGCGGGCCGCCCCACGTGCTTCAACTGCCGCCGCCCGAACCAGAACCACAGCAGGCTGATCAGCATGCCAATGCCCGCGGCCGCGAAAACCAGCCGGAAGTTCTGCTGCATCGGAGTGGCGGTGAAGTGCGCGGCCATCCAGCCGGTCAGCAGCGGCGCGAGCAGGGCGCCCCCGTTGATGCCCATGTAGAACAGCGTGAAGCCGCGGTCGCGGCGTGGATCGTCGCGTCCGTAAAGCTGCCCGACCATCGTCGAGATGTTGGGCTTGAACAGGCCATCGCCGACGATCACCAGCGCGAGGCCGAGCAGCAGCATCGTGCGGCTGGGCAGCATCAGCACGAACAATCCCGCCGCCATCACCAGCGCGCCCAGCAGGATGGTGCGCTGGTAGCCGATCACCCGGTCCGCGACCCAGCCGCCGAAGATGCAGGTGCCGTAGATCAGCGCGGTGTACGCGCCGAAGATGCCGCTGGCCCACGCCTGTCCGGCCGGATCGCCGTGATAGAACTGCTGCACGATGTACAGAGCCAGCGCCCAGCTCACGCTGTAGAACGCGAAGCGTTCCCAGAACTCCGTCATGAACAGCATCCACAACGGCTTGGGATGCCCGAACCGTTGCGGAAAAAAATCAGGCGTCTCGGGCAAGGCCGTATTGTCGATGGCTTCGATCATTGGTCGCTTCTCGGAATGTGATTCAGCGGACGCCGTGCATCAGCTTCACGATCCATGGCGCGGCGATCAGGTACACCAGCGCGATCGCGACACCACCGACCAGCAGCCACCCGAACACGTGTTCGTAGCCGGCGATGCCGGTGGTGCCGTGCGCGGTGGTCAGCGTCGCGATCTGGCCCGAGATGTCGTAGGAGATGCCGACGCCGAAGAACCAGCCGCCCATCGCGAGCGATGCCTCGTCGGGCGCGGCGAGCTTGCCGACCAGCGCATAGCCGATCGGTGACAGCGCG
>DASSNH010000306.1:0-2736 GCA_035701405.1 Rhodanobacteraceae bacterium | reverse complement strand
CAGGTCGAGTCCGCGCTTGGCGAGCATCTGCAGGCTGCGCAGCTTGTCGCGCGCGCGCAACACGGCTTCCGACGAATTGGGCGTGTACACGCCCATCATTTCGAACTGCCGCAGCACCGCGGTACCGTAGAAACTGATCGAGGCGCCGATGCGCGGGATCACGCAATCGAAATCCTTCAACTCCTTGCCGCCGTAGTGCAACGCAAACCCGTCGTGCGCGATACGCATGTAGCAGCGCAAGGGATCCAGCACGCGCACGCGGTGGCCGCGCTCGCGCCCCGCCGCCACCAGCCGCGAAGTCGAATACAGCCGCGTGTTGCGCGAGAGGATCGCGATTTTCATGGCATCTCGGAGTGCGGGCTTTGCAGCCCCCTTAAGTTAAGGGGGCAATCCGTTCGCGCAAGTGCGCGCGAACGGATGGGGGTTGTGGAGGTGCGGGAGCCCCACGCTGGGCAATCGGTGATGACTCCTCACGCGCCAAGTTGCCGGAACGTGCCATGGAGCGGGTGAAGGGAATCGAACCCTCGTCAGTAGCTTGGGAAGCTACAGCTCTACCATTGAGCTACACCCGCATCGAATCGCGATTGTAGGGAGCCGCGCCGCACTCGCGCAACGGCGGCTGACCGGATTCTTTGCCGCCGCTTAGGGGGCAGGTTCCGGATGGCGTTCATTCAGCCCGTCTGGGCTGTGATGTAGGCGTGCCGCCTGGACCAGGTGCGCATGGGTTGCTTGCCGCTCAAGCAGCGCAGTCGCGGAGTCCGCCATGTCCCGCATTCGTCTCCTTCCGATCAGATTGCTTCCGGCCGCACTGGCCGCGGCGCTGGTGATGCTCGGTTCCACCACCATCGCCAGCGCGCAGTACTACGACCAGGGGCCGTCGTATGACCAGAGCGCCCCGCAGGACCAGAACGCCCAGGCCGATCCATCCGATCGCGTGGCGCGGCTGGCCTACCTCACCGGCGACGTCGAGTTCGCGCCCGCCGGCGAGAACGATTGGGGCAGTGCCGACGTCAACCGCCCGTTGACCACCGGCGATCGCCTGATGACCGGCGATGACGGCCGCGCGGCGCTCGAACTGGGCGATGCCGCGCTGCGCATCAACGACAACAGCGCCTTCAACTTCCTCGACCTCGACGACGCCACCACGCAGGTGGAGTTGTCGCAGGGCACCTTGAACCTGCGCGTGCGCCGGATGGGCGACGGCCAGGTCTACGAGGTGGACACGCCGACCGTGGCCTTCGTTGCGAGCGAGCCCGGCACCTACCGCGTGGACGTGGCGCCCAGCGGCAATGGCGCGATGGTCACCGTGTTCGAAGGTTCCGGCACCGTGTATGGCGAGAATGGTGCCAGCCGCCCGGTACAAGCCGGGCAGTCCTATCGCTTCGACGACAGCACGCTCGCCAACGTGGCGGCGCAGGGCGTGCCCGCGCCGGATGATTTCGATCGCTTCTGCCAGTCGCGCGACCAGCGTTACACGAATTCGGTGTCGCGCCGCTACGTTTCCGATGACGTGGTGGGTTACGACGACCTCGATCAATACGGCGACTGGCAGGACACCTCCGACTACGGCCAGGTGTGGTACCCCAGTCACGTCGCAGCCGATTGGGCCCCCTACCGCGACGGTCATTGGGCGTGGATCGAACCCTGGGGCTGGACCTGGGTGGACAACGAACCCTGGGGCTATGCGCCGTTCCACTACGGCCGCTGGGCGTATGTCCGCAATCGCTGGGGCTGGGTGCCCGGGCCGCGCACGGTGCGTCCGGTGTATGCGCCGGCGCTGGTCGCGTTCGTCGGCGGTTCGGGCTTCTCGGTTTCCGTCAGCGTCGGCGGCGGCGGACCGGTGGGCTGGTTCCCGCTCGGGCCGCGCGACGTGTACGTGCCGCCTTATCGCGCCAGCCGCCACTATTTCACCAGCATCAACGTGACCAACATCCGCAACGTGTACGTCAACAAGACGGTGATCAACAACTATTACGGCAGCTACGCGGCCGGCCGGCCGTACAGCGGGGCGCGCTACGTCTACCGTGACAACCCGCGCGCTTTCACCGCGGTACCCCGCAACGTCTTCGCTGGCGCAAGGCCGGTCCGTTCGGCGGTGCTGCACGTGAACCGTGCCGCCCTGGCGAAGGCGACCATCGCGCCGATCCCGCACGTGACGCCGACCCGTGCAAGCCTCGCGATCACGCCGCCGAAGCGACCGATCGCGAAGCCGGTGGCCAAGGCGTTCGATCGCACCGTGGTGGCGCGGCATGCGCCGCCGCCGCGGGCGGTGCCGTTCGCCGCGCGCGAGAAGGTAATTGCCAGGCAGGGCGGCGCGCCGATTCCGGTGACGCAATTGCGCCAGATGCGGCAGCAGCATGCCAAGGCACAGCCGCAGCCGGAACGCGTGAAAGTCGTGGCCGCCGCGCCGAACCGGCCCGGCCAGCCGCAAGCGAGAACGCCCGATGGCCGGCAGCCCGTGCAGGCGCCACGCAGCGGTAAACGTCCGCCGGCCCGCGCCTCCATCCACCCGATCCAGGTGCCGGTGAATCCCCCGAAGGGGGGCGCGGCGAATCCGCCACGCGAGCAGCCGTTGCGTCCGGGCGAACTGCCATCTGCGCGCTTTGCGCATGGCCCGCAGAACGGCAACCCTCCGGGACGTGCCGCGGAAAACCAGCAGCGCGCGCAGCAGGTTCGCCAGCAGGCAGAACAAGCCCGGCAGAACGCCGGACAGGACCGGCAGCAGGCCGAGCAGGC
>DASSNH010000305.1:0-2565 GCA_035701405.1 Rhodanobacteraceae bacterium | reverse complement strand
CCGATGCAGGGCACCGCCGCCGACATCATCAAGCGCGCGATGGTCGCGATCGACGGCTGGTTAAACTCTCGTGACGACGCCGCGCACATGCTGATGCAGGTCCACGACGAGTTGGTGTTCGAGGTCCGCGCCGATGCCGTGGATGCCGTCCGCGACGGCGTTCGCGAGCGCATGCAGGGCGCCGCCGAACTCGTGGTGCCACTGGAAGTCGATATCGGCGTCGGGTTCAACTGGGGCGAGGCGCATTAGTTGCCTTGTGAACGCCGGGCCGCCGTTCGGGCGGCGGCTTCGTTTGGATGGCCAAACCCCAACTGGATAAAATGGACACCGCCGTGTGAACCCCGCCCGGAGCGGCTTTTGTGAAAAGTCAGGCCAGGGATGGCCGTTCTGGCGCTTGTGGTTTGGCATCGTTGCGGCGATGGAAGATCCGACGAAACAGCGTTCATGGATGAACGCAAAAACATGCCGGAAGTCATGGGGCGCCCCGCGAATGAACGCATTATGAATCCTACGAAAAAAAGATTTTGAACTTCCGGCGGGGGACCCCATCTAATGCCTCGGACGCACGCAACGGCGTCCCGGTTCACTCACCTCCCTGAGCGAACCCCCGAGGTCGAATCCCTCCCCAGGTTCGGCTTCGCCCGGCCCCGAGAGCTCCCCCCTGGCTCTCGGGGCATTTTATTTTCAGACGCGCGTGCAGCTTCCTCGCTGTACGCGCGATGTACCGGCGCCGTCCGTCGGCGTGGACCATGCGGGAGTTCGTGTAGGATCGGGCGTCCTTCAATCCGCAAAGGGAGCTGCCATGCGTGCCGGACTGATCATCGTGGGAATCGTGCTGCTTGGGTTGGGCGTGTGGGTAGCCATTGGGAACCTGCACTACAACGACACCGACACCAAGGCGCAGCTGGGACCGGTAAAGGTCGAGGCTACCTCGCAGAAGCCGGTGCCTGCGCCGATCGGCTACGCCGGCATCGTCGTCGGCGGGATCCTGATCGCGGCGGGGGCGCTGAAGAAATCGCGCTGAGGGTTCGCTCCCTGCGGGCTGACATCACCGCCCGGCGCGGCGGCAAGGCCACGCGCATCGCGCGGCTACAATTGCGGCGATGGATGTTTCGTACCTGCTGGATTCGCTCAACGCCGCGCAACGTGAAGCCGTCGCCGCCCCGCCCGGGCACTATCTCGTCCTGGCGGGCGCGGGTTCGGGCAAGACCCGGGTCCTGACCCGCCGCATCGGCTGGCTGGTCGAAGCCGAAGCCGAGCCGCCTTGGTCGATCCTCGCGGTCACCTTCACCAACAAGGCCGCCGGCGAGATGCGCGGCCGGCTCGGCGCCCTGCTGCCCGGCGGCACCCGCGGGCTCACGGTCGGCACCTTCCACGGCATCGCGCACCGCCTGCTTCGCCAGCATTGGCGCGAGGCCGGCCTGCCGGAAACCTTCCAGATCCTGGACGCCGACGACCAGCAGCGCCTGGTCAAGCGGGTGGTCGCGGGACTCGGAATCGACGAGGCACGCTATCCGCCGCGCCAAGCGTGCTGGCAAATCAACGCCTGGAAAGATGAAGGCAAGCGTCCCGAGGGCATCGAACCCGGAGACCATCCGGTCGCACGCACTTACCTGAAAGTCTACGAGGCCTACGAACAGGCATGCCGCCGCGCCGGACTGGTCGATTTCGCCGAGCTGCTGCTGCGCGCCCACGAAACCTTCCGGGACAACGACGCGCTGCGCACCCACTACCAGCAGCGCTGGCGGCATCTCCTGATCGACGAATTCCAGGACACCAACGCGCTGCAGTACGCGTGGATCCGCCTGCTTGCGGGCAAGACCGGCAAGGTCTTCGCCGTCGGCGACGACGACCAGTCGATCTACGGCTGGCGCGGCGCGAAGGTCGAGAACATGCGCACGTTCCTGCGCGATTTTCCCGACGCGAAGACCCTGCGCCTCGAACAGAACTACCGCTCCACCGCGACCATCCTCGAGGCCGCGAATGCGGTGATCGCGCAGAACCCGTCGCGGCTGGGCAAGCAATTGTGGACCGACACCGGCAAGGGCGATTCCATCGCGCTGTACGCGGCCTACAACGAACAGGATGAGGCGCGCTTCGTGATCGAGCGCATCCGCGAACATATCGAAGGCGGCGGCGAGGCTTCCGATATCGCCGTGCTGTACCGCTCGAACGCGCAGTCACGCAATTTCGAGGAACAGCTGCACCAGCACGACATCCCGTACCGGGTTTACGGCGGCCAGCGCTATTTCGAACGCGCCGAGGTCAAGGATGCGCTGGCCTACCTACGGCTCGCCGCGAACCGCGGTGACGACGCTTCGTTCGAGCGGGCACTGGCGACACCGCCGCACGGGGTGGGCGAGCGCAGCCTCGAAGTCTTGCGTCGGCGGGCGCGCGCCGACGACAGCTCGCTGTGGGACGCGGCGCTCGCGGAACTCACCGGCGGCGGATTGAACAGCCGGGCGAAGAATGCGCTGCGGGGGTTCATGATGCTGGTGGATGGGTTGGCTCGAACGACAGCGGGAACAGGAAACAGGGCACAGGGAACCGAAGCTCGCGCGCCCG
>DASSNH010000304.1:0-18168 GCA_035701405.1 Rhodanobacteraceae bacterium | reverse complement strand
GCGCCGGCAGGTTGATGCGGCGGATGTCGCCGTCCACGCGGATCATCGGCGGCAGGCCCGCCGACAAGTGCAGGTCCGAGGCCTTGTTCTTGACCGAAAAGGCCAGCAGTTCGGCGATATCCATCTACCCCCTCCCGAGTATGTTGCCCGTCATGTTGCAAATCTTTGCAATCGAACTGAAATTTCGTGCAATTTCCGCGCCAATCCCGGCAACGGGCACTGTGCACGGCGCCGACGTGCCCTGCGAGCCAACGTTCCCCAAGCGGACGATCGGGCGCGGCCGGCCGAGTATACGCCGGCGCCGTGGGGCGAAACCGCGTCGGGATCGACGGTTTCACCGCAAGGATCAGGCCTCGCCCACATCCCCGAAGTCCAGGGTCGCCACGGCGCCCCGCTCAGCGCGCGGCGCCAGCGCCACCTGCCATCCGTAGAGCTCGCACAGCCGGCGCACAATGGCCAGGCCGAGGCCCGCGCCCTTGACCGTCTCGCCCTCGCCGCGCACCCCGCGCTCGAACAGCCGCTCGGCGTCCTCGCGCTTGATGCCGGGGCCGGTGTCTTCGACCCGCACCCTGCCCCGCTGCACCCGCACCACGATCTCGCCTTCCTGGGTGTACTTGCAGGCGTTGCCCACGAGGTTCCCCAGCGCGACTGCCACCACCGACGACGGTGCCTCGACCGTCAGCGGCGCCTCGATCTCCGTACGAAGCTCGATCGGCTTGCGGCCGAGGTCCGGCCGGTGGGTGTCCACCACCTCGAGCACGACCTTGGCGACGTCGGTGGTCTCGCCATCGACCGGGCCGGAACGTTCCGCGCGCGACAGCAGCAGCAGCGCCTGGGTGAGCTCGGTGGCCTGCCGCACCGCGCGCTCGATCCGCTGCAGCCGCGTGCGCAGTTTCTCGGGGAGTTCGGGGGTCGCGACCAGCAGCTCGGTGGTGCTCGCGATCACGGCGAGCGGCGTGCGCAGCTCGTGGCTGACATCGGAGTTGAATTCGCGGTCGCGCTCGATCAGCGCACTCTGGCGCTGGGCGTAGTCGTCGAGCGCAGCGGCCAGCTCGCCGACTTCGTCCTCGGCGAAATGCGGCGCCAGCGATTCGAGCTGCCGGCCACTGCGGAACGCGCGCAGGCGTTGCGCGAGCTCGGTCACCGGCCGCATCACCCGCCGCGACAGCCAGTAACCCACCGCGAGCGACAGCAGCGTGAACAGGACGACGGCACCGACCAGGCTGGTCAGCAATTGCCGCTTGCCGAGTCCTTCGCGGCTGATGTCGTAGGTGAGGAATGCATCGATCCCGTACTTGCGCACCACGGCCAGCTTGTAGTGCTGCGGCAGGCCATTGTCGCCGCCGCGCATGTCGTATACGCCGGGCGGCAGGCCCTGCCACGCCAGTGGCGCCTGGTACACGGTGCGGTCGTTCCAGAGCCACACCACGATCAGCTTCGACTGCAGCGGCTGGTCCGGATGCAGGTGCTTGTTCTCCACCGCCTGCCGGAGATCGGCCTCCAGGCTCTGGTCGATCAACTGGTTCTCGACCTTGGCGCGCACGTACAGCGACGCCACGGCAAACAGCGCGCTGAGGCAGAAGCCGAACAGCGTGAAGGTGACGATCAGCCGGACGCGAAGCTTACGCCGGGACTGCATCCGGATCGACCATGCGGTAGCCGATGCCGTGGCGCGTGTGGATCAGCGGCTTGCCGTACGGCTTGTCGATCGCCGCGCGCAGGCCGTGGATGTGCACGCGCAAGCTGTCGGAGTCCGGCAGCTCTTCCCCCCAAACGCGCTGTTCGAGGTCCTGGCGGGTGACCACCGAGGGGCTCGCCTCCATCAACGCCTGCAGCAACTTCAGGCCGATCGGGTTCAGCTGGATCGAGTGGCCGGCGCGGGTGACCACCAGGGTGTCGAGGTTGTAGGTGAGGTCGGCGATCTTGAGCACCCGGCTGGTGGGTCCCTTGCCGCGACGCGCGAGCACCTCCAGCCGCGCGGCCAGCTCCTGCAGCGCGAATGGCTTGGTCATGTAGTCGTCGGCGCCCGATTCGAAACCGGTGAGCTTCTGTTCCAGCGCGTCGCGCGCGGTCAGCATCAACACCGGCGTGTGTTTGTGGGCCTCGCCACGCAGCTTCTTGCAGACCTCGATGCCGTCCATGCCGGGCAAGGTCAAGTCCAGAACGATCACGTCGAAGTCGTTGACCACCGCGAGGTGCAGCCCGGTCACGCCGTCGCCGGCGAAGTCGACCACGTGGCCCCGGTCTTCCAGGTAATCGCCGATGTTGGTGGCGATGTCATTGTTGTCCTCGATCACCAGCACACGCATGGATAGTCCCGTCTGCCGCGCTTCCTCGCGCAGGCTGCAAGCTTAGCGAGAATCGCACCCGCGCGCTGCGCCGATGATCGTCCCTTCAGCGGCCCGGACCCGGTGTCCGCACGGCCGCGGCCTCATCGATCGGCTGCCTGCAGATGTGGGTGCCGGTCGATCGCACGCAGCCCTGGCTCCCGGCCATGCCGGCCGCAGCCGCGCCGGGCTCCAGCTCGAAATTGAAGGTTTGGCGGTACTGCCGTCCCGCAACCCCGGGCGGCGTGAAGCGCCAGCGTGCGAGCGCGTCGAGCGCGGCGCCATCGAGCGACGTCGATCCCGACGTGCCCACCACCCGCATTCCGCGCGGAACACCGGCCGCGCTCAAGGTGAACTGGATCTCGACCCGGCCCTGCACGCCGCTGTACATCGCCTGCGCCGGATACTCAGGCTGCGGCGCGCGGATCGCGCGCGGCTGCACGGTCGAGTCGGACGACCCACCCGCGCTTGCGGGCAACGGCGAAGCCACCGCGACCGGATGCACGCCTGCCGGTGGCGGCGCGAGGTCCTGCACCGCAACCCGCGGTGACGCCACGCCGGCCTTCTTCGCGCTCGGAACGGCAATCGGTGCCAGCGTCGGCGTCGGCGCAACGAGCGCGGCGAGCGACACGGGCGCCAGCCGCGGCCGCTGGTCGGGGAGTTGGTAGCCGAGCGGCAACGGCGAGCCGGCGATGCCGCCGAGACTCTGTCGCAGCGCGGACACCCCGCCGGCCAGCATGTCTTCGACGCGCTGGCTCCGGATTTCCTGCCGCCAGGCTACCCCGAATACCATCGCCAACCCGAGCAGCGCAAGGCCGGCGAACGCTAGGCCACCAGTGCGGTGCCGGGGCTCCGGCGCGTCGCCGGCAATGAACCAGGCCCGCTCGGCCAAGGCACCGCCGCTGGCGGCCAGCGCCAGGTCGGCGTGGCTGCTGCGAAATTCCGCGAGGACGGCGAGCGCCGCCACGAAGTCGCGACGCTGGCCACCAGTCGCCCGCAGCGCCAGCGCATCGCAGCACAGCTCACGCTCGTGCCGCGCGTCGCGGGAAATCCAGTGGACCACCGGGTGGTAGAAGAACAGCGTCTCCAGCACCACCTGGAACAGGTTCGCCAAGGGATCGAGGCGCTTGAGGTGCGCCAGTTCGTGGGCGAGCACCATTTCGACCTGCGCCGCCGGCATCCGCGCCAGCACCGCGACCGGCAATACCACGGCTGGTCGCAGCCATCCGATCAAGGTCGGGGTGCCAACCCGCAGGCTGACCAGCACCGGCACCACCCGGTGCAGGCGCATGCGGTCGGCGATGGCTCGCGCACGCGCCTGCCACTCGGGCTGGACCCCCGCCGCGCGCAGGATCGAACGCAAGCCGCGGCATTGCCGGTAAACCCTCGTCCCGAGGACCCCCACGCCGGCCGCCCATGCCAGCACCAACCACGGCATCATCGCGTCGAACCACGCCTGCCAGCCGGGGGACTCCGCGGCGGATGCAGAAGCGCGGGTTGGAGCTGCGGACACCACGGCGCCCGGAAGACCCACCGTGCCCATGTACGAGGCCGCCTCGTGCCACGCGGTGACCAGCGGCCAAATCGCCAGCGCCATCATTGCCAGCATCGCGGCGAGGTAACGCGGATTGCCGCGTGGCAGCATGCCGCGCGTCACCGCGTACACGATGCCCACGAGGGTCGCCTGCCACACGAAGTGCAGCAGGCTCCAACCCAGGGCCACGACTCCGATCGAGAAGATCCCGGCGACGTTCATGGTTCGGCTTCCTTGTCGAGGCGGTTCAACAGCGCGCGGATCTCGTTGAGTTCTGCGCGGCTGGTCTTGTGGTCACCAAGAGCCTGCAACACCAGGCGCGACGGCGAACCGTCGAACACGCGTTGCAGCATGTCGGACAGGAATTTCTTCTGGGTGCGTTCCTTGCTCACGGCGGCGCGGTACACGTGCGCCCGCCGGGACTCGTTGCGCAGCACCAGCCCCTTGTCGAACATGATCTGGAGTTGCTTGAGCGCGGTGGTGTAACCGGTGCGGTCGCGCCGATGCAATTCCTCGTGCACTTCGCGCACCGTGCAGGCACCGTGCTCCCACAGCACCTGCAGGATTTCGAGTTCGGCCGTGGTGGGCCGGGGCAATTTTCGTTCGCGGGCGACCATCATGTCCGGCTCCGGCGATCCACCTGCGCACCAGCTCCGCCCGCCGCTGCGCCCAACCGGCCCTGCCGAGCTGCCGGCAGGGGCTCAGTCCTCGCAAAGACCCACATGCCAGTTCGGAACCGCAGCGACCGGAAATCGAATGACTGCAGCTGGCGAGCGAATCCCGAGCGATGGCATGTCAATGCCTTTGTTGCATCGTGCCCTCGCGCTGCCGCATGAATTCCTGGGCGCCGCGTTGTTCGGCCTGCATCTGGGCATAGGTCTTGCAGGTCTTGACCGGCAAGTGCGAACCGACCGGCATCCTGTTTTCACAGACCAGGCGGTCACCGTCCTTTTGGGTGAGGATGGCATTCACTGTGTTCTGGTCGGCGAGCAATCGCATCCTGGCAGCCTGGTCCATCTTGTCCACGCTGCCGAACTGGTCATACAACGACTGCATGTCGCCGAAGCTGCCGTTGATGGTGGCGCGTTCCCGGCTGTCGACGTACTGCCAGCGGCCGCCCGGTTGCATCTGCTGGTGGATCGCCGCGACGACCGCGGCGAAATTTTCCGCGGTGTCGGCCTTGACGACCGGCTTGCCGTCTTCCTCCGGAACCTGCGCCGCCGGCGCCGCGGCCATCGGAGCCGCCTGGCTGGCGGGCGGAGCCGTCGGGGCGGCGCTGGCCCTGGTCTCTCCCGTGGCGGCACAACCCTGCAGCATCAGTGCACCGATCGCGGCCGCGAGAATGAGGCCACTCGAAGTCTTCATCGTCGAAACTCCCCAGCAGTTGCCGCGTACCGAATGGAAACGACGCGGATTGGCCATGCTACGCACAACCGCCGAAGCCTGTCAACGATCGGATTCGTACTAGAACTTCGCGGCCGGTCCGGCTTGCTTGCCGCGCTCCCCACGGGGCGCCAACGGCCGGTGGCGGGGCCGGGCTCGGCGCCTCTCACGCCCGCACTCAGCACGCAGGCTAACCTTTGGCGAGCCCGCAAGGAGGACGCGGAAGATGCTGGGTTTCCAGTCGCTTTTGCACGTCCGCCTGATTTTCGCGCGCCCACTTCTGCAACTGTGCGCAGGTCTGGCATGTCTTGAGCGCAAGGTGCGAGCCGGTGGTTGCCTGGACCATGCAGATCAAGCGATGGCCGTCGTCGTGGGCAGGATCACGTTGACGTCGTTCTGCGCATCCAGCAGGGTCAGGCGCGCATGTTGGCCCATGTCGTCGACGACTTCATGCTCGTCGAACGGTTTCTCCATCCGCGCGAAGCTCGCCGAGTGCTCCGCGCGCTCGCTGTCGCTGACGTCCTGCCAGCGTCCGCCCGGCAGCATCTGGCTGCGATCTTCGCGTCGAGGTCTGCCTTGGTGCCGGCGCCGACATGGACCTGCCCGATGCCGGAGTCCGCCGTCGGCGCCGCGCCTTTCGCGTACCGCACCGGCGCACTCCCGGAACAGCCGGCCAACGCGAGCGCGGCCGCCAGGAGGCCTGAAGCCCGCCGATTGGAATTTCGCATGGCCCTCCCCGATCATCGCCGCGCCCCGCGGGCGCCTCGATGCCAGTCCATTCCCATGCCATGCGCATTTCAACGATGCGTTTCGTACGATAACCTTGGTTGATTACAGGCTCACTCGAGCGCGGCCTCGAGATGCCGGATCACCGCGTCGGCCACGTCCACGCCGGTGACCTTCTCGATCCCTTCGAGCCCCGGTGACGCATTGACCTCCAGCAACAGCGGGCCGCGTTCGGAACGCAGCAAGTCGACGCCGGCGATGCCGAGCCCGAGAACCTTGGCGGCGCGCAAGGCCGTGCGGCGCTCTTCCGACTCCAGTTTCACGGGACTGCCGGTGCCGCCACGGTGGAGATTGGCGCGGAAGTCCCCTTCCACCGCGGCGCGCTCCATCGCCGCCACCACCTTGCCGCCCACGACGAAGCAGCGGATGTCGCGCCCGTTCGCTTCACGCACGAATTCCTGGACCAGGAAATTGGCGTACAGGCCCCGGAAAGCCTCGATCACGCTTTGCGAGGCAGGCAGCTTCTCGGCCAGCACCACGCCCGTGCCCTGCGCGCCCTCGTTGAGCTTGATCACGTGCGGCGGTGGCCCGAGCATCGCCAGGAGGTCACCGGTGTCGTCGGGGTTGTCGCCGAACACCGTCGCCGGCAGGTCGATGCCGTGGCTGGCGAGCATCTGCAGGCTGCGCAGCTTGTCACGCGCGCGCAACACCGCTTCGGAGGGACTCGGCGTGTACACCCCCATCATCTCGAACTGGCGAAGCACCGCGGTGCCGTAGAAGGTCACCGACGCGCCGATGCGCGGGATCACGCAGTCGTAGCCCTTCAGTTGCCGGCCGCCGTAATGAACGCCGAAGCCATCGTGCGAAATGCGCATGTAGCAGCGCAACGGGTCGAGCACGCGCGCCTTGTGCCCGCGGGCGCGCGCCGCCGCCAGCAAGCGCATGGTCGAGTACAGGCGTGCGTTGCGCGACAGGATCGCGAGTTTCATCGGGTCGGTGGCGGCGTGGCGGTCGAAAGGGAAAGCGTATACGAGCGCGCGGGATCGACGAGCGCGCGTCCCGCGAGCGCCGTTCGCCCGAGCAGCATCGGGAACAGCATGCCGCGGCGATCGGTGAGGCTGACTTCGATGCAAAGCGCCAGGGTACCCAGCAGCACCTCGGTTTCGATGAACCAGCGCACGCTGGCATTGCCGCTCGAGTCGGTCACGCGGCGCCGATCCAGCGCGGGCGCCTCGCAAACCACCCGGCGCGGAGGACGCCTGCCGGTGGCGAGGTCGAAGCGCAGCCAGTCATCGCCGTCCCGGCGAAACGATTCGAGGGAATCCACGTGCAGCGCGGACGAACGGGCACCGGTGTCGAGCTTGGCCTTGATCCGGCCGATCCCCAGCCGCGGCAGCGCGACGCGTTCGCGCCAGCCGAGGACGGGAAGGGCACCACGCGTATCGACCATGCCAGGGATCCAAGCGGGTGAAGGGAATCGAACCCTCGTCAGTAGCTTGGGAAGCTACAGCTCTGCCATTGAGCTACACCCGCGCAGGGAGGGGAATGGTAGCGAGGCCCGCCGCGCATGCGCAACGGCGCCGCAGGCCTCGGGGGCGCGGCCGAGATACTGGACTGACCAGTGTAATATTACATTCAGCTTGCATGGCGTTAACTAGCAACGTCGGGCGAAGGGCGCCGTCCGGCGATCCACCTCCACGTGCCCGGATACTTCGGGGGTCGCCATGTCCCTACGCTGCCTTCTCCGCCCGCTGCTGGTCACGGGCTGCACGTGCCTCGCGCTGCTCACGTTCGCCGCCACGGCGCCGGCGCAGCAATACAACCCCTTGAACGGCCCCGTGATGGATCAGGATGCCGGGCAGGCGCCCGGGCGTGTCGCGCGGCTGGCCTGGCTGTCCGGCCAGGTGCAGTTCGCGCCCGCCGGCGAGGACGACTGGGGTTCGGTCGAGGTCAACCGGCCGATGGTAATCGGCGACCGGCTGCTGACCGGCGATGACGGCCGCGCGGTGCTGGAACTCGGCGACGCCTCGGTGCGGATCGACCACGGCAGCGCGTTCGACTTCCTCAATCTCGACGAAGGCAACGTCCAGATCGAACTCTCCCAGGGCACCCTGAACCTCGCGGTGCGCGACCTGGGCGACAACGAAAACTTCGAGGTCGACACGCCCACGGTCGCCTTCGTCGCCACCGCCCCCGGGATCTACCGGATCGACAACAGTCCCACCGGCACCGGCAGCATGGTCACCGTGTTCCAAGGCTCGGGCGTTGTCTACGGCGAAAACGGCGCCAGCCGCGAGGTCCAGGCAGGCACCTCCTATCGCTTCGACGATTCGACGCTGGCGAGCGTCGAGGCCAATGGCCTGCCCGAACCCGACGACTTCGACCGCTTCTGCGAAACCCGCGACACCAACTACACGCACTACGCCGAGCAGCAGCGGCAATACATCCCGTCCGACATGATCGGCGGCGACGACCTGTACCGGTACGGCCAGTGGAACGCGGTGCCCGAGTACGGCAACGTCTGGTACCCGAGGTCGGTGCCGGTCGGCTGGGCGCCCTATCGCTACGGCCACTGGGCATGGATCGATCCCTGGGGCTGGACCTGGGTCGACAACCAGCCGTGGGGATTCGCGCCATTCCATTACGGCCGTTGGGTGTACGTCCAGAACCGCTGGGGCTGGATGCCGGGGCCCGTGAACGTGCGCCCGGTGTACGCGCCGGCGCTGGTGGCCTTCGTGGGCGGATCGGGGGTGTCGCTGTCGATCCGCCTTGGCGGCGGCGGTCCGGTCGGATGGTTCCCGCTGGGTCCGCGCGACGTGTACGTGCCATGGTTCCATGCCTCGCGCGGCTACTTCACCAACGTCAACGTCACCAACATCCGCAACGTGTACGTCAACCGGGTGGTGATCAACAATTTCTACGACGACTACCGCCACCAGCGGTACGCCGACATCCACCGGCGCAACCACTATCGCTATCGCGAGCTGCCGGGCGCGGTCACGATGGTGCCACGCACGATCTTCGCCAATGCGCGGCCGGTGCACCCGGCGGCGCTGAAGCTGGATCCGAAGCAGCTCCGCAACGCGCAGCTGTCGGTGCGGCCGGACGTCAATCCGGGCAAGGCCAGCATTGGCCTGCACCGGCCGGCTGCGCGCCCCGCCGTGGCCCACGAGCGCGAGGCCTTCGCACGGCCGGTGGTCGCGCGGCACGCGCCGCCGCCGCGTCCCGTCGGCTTCGCCGCGCGCGAAAAGCTGATCGCGCGCCAGCACGGCCAGCCGCTGACCACCGAGCAGATGCGCAACCTGCGCAAGGCGCAACCTGCGCACGCAGCGGACGAGCAGCGCGTGAAGCTCGTCGCCTCGAACGGGAAGGCGTCACGCCCGGCCCCCGTCGAAGCCGTGCGCGCTCGTCGTGCCACCGCCACGCAACCGGCGCACCGCGACGTGTCGGCGCGAACGGTGAAGCCGTCCGGCGATGTCGCCGGTGACGCCCACCCTGCTCCCTCGCGGAACACGGCGCACGCGGCCCCTGCGCGGCCACAGCCCACCCGCGATGCCTCGTTGCGTGCTGGCGAACTGCCATCCGCGCGGTTCCGGCACCAGCCGCAGCAGGCGACGCTGCCGCGAGCCGTCGCCATTCGCCCCGCAACGAAAGATGAGCAGCAGTCGCGTGCGCCGGCGGGGCGGCTGCCGGTGGTGCAGCCGGTCAAGCCTGCGTCGCGTCCGCAGCCGCGGGCCGACAACCCCGCGCAGCCGCCCCGCGCGCGCATCGAGCGGCCGCAACCGCAACCGCAACCGCAGAAGCTGCGGCAGGAACAGGCCGAGCAGCAGGCACGGGCGCAACAGGCCCGGCAGCGAAGCGCTGCCGCCGAGCAGCAAGGTGCGCAACAGCAGCAAATGGAGCGGCATCGTGCGGCGCAAGCGCAGATGCAACAACAACAACGCGAAGCGCGGATGCGCCAGCCACAACCGGTACGCGCTCCACAGCTGCAACAGCAACGGCAGGTGCAGCAGATGCGTACGCAGCAGGCGCAACAGGCGCAGCGCGAGGGGCGTCAGCATTCCGTGCAACAGCCGCAGGAACGCCCTGCGCCGCGAGCCGCCACTCGCCCACCGGCCAAGCAGCATCCGCAATCGCCACCGAAGAAGCACCCTGACAGCAGCAGCGACCACCAACGGATACGTTAGCTTTTGCGATCGTCCGTGATCGCCGCCCACTGCAGCCGACCATTTTTGAGGTCGGCTGTTGGCCCCGTGGACACCAGAACGGCCTTCCCGGGCCCGATCGGACGCGTCTCGGGGGTGGCTTCGACTTTCCGCAAAACCGCTTCGGGAGCTGGCGCTTGCGCTGGCTACAATGACCACATGCAAATCACGCTCAACGGCCAACCGCGCGAATGCGAGCCGGCAACCACCGTCGCCGCCCTGCTCGCGGAATCCGGCCACGGCGAGCGCAGGGTCGCCGTCGAAGTCAACCGCGAGATCGTCCCGCGCAGCCAGCACGCGCAACACCGGCTCCACGACGGCGACCAGGTCGAGATCGTGCAGGCGATTGGAGGCGGGTAGCGTGGTGTCGCGAAGAATCCCTTTGTCGTCATTCCGGGGCTCGCGCCGGCTTGCCGGCGAGGGAACCCGGAATCTGCCGTATTCAAAAAACAAATGAAGGCCGATTCCGGATCCAACCCACTCCGTGGGTTCGTCCGGAATGACGAATGTTTTCATGGGACACCGCTCTGGGTGACTCGATTCCCGCTGTCGCGGGAATGACGGAAGATGGGTTCGCCAGCGGCGCTAGTAGAATTGCAGTTCGTTCCGACTGCAGTCCGACCGCCATGAACGCCCAACCGCAACCCTCCGCCAGCAACGACCCGCCCGACTCGCTCGTGATCGCCGGCCGTGCCTATGGTTCGCGCCTCCTTACCGGCACCGGCAAATTCAAGGATCTCGACGAAACCCGCCGCGCGAGCGAAGCCGCCGGCTCGGAGATCGTCACGTTCGCGGTGCGGCGGATGAATCTCGGACAGAAGGCGGACGAACCGAACCTGCTCGACGCGCTGCCGCCGGAACGCTTCACCCTGCTTCCGAACACCGCCGGCTGCCACAGCGCCGACGAAGCCCTGCGTACCTGTCGGCTCGCGCGCGAACTTCTCGACGGTCATTCGCTGGTGAAGCTCGAGGTGATCGGGGACCAGAAGACCCTGTTCCCCGACGTCATCGAGACGCTCGCGGCCGCCGAAGTGCTGGTGAGGGATGGCTTCGACGTGATGGTCTACACCACCGACGATCCGCTGCTCGCGAAGCGGTTCGAGGAGCTGGGCTGCGCCGCGGTGATGCCGCTCGCCGCACCGATCGGTTCCGGGCTCGGGATCCAGAACCGCTACACCATCCTCGAGATCGTCGAGAACGCCAGGATCCCGGTGATCGTCGATGCCGGCGTCGGCACCGCATCGGACGCCGCGCTGGCGATGGAACTCGGCTGCGACGGCGTATTGATGAACACTGCCATTGCGCACGCGCAGGACCCGGTATTGATGGCGCACGCGATGAAGTGCGCCATCGAAGCCGGTCGCTGCGCATTCCGCGCAGGGCGTATCCCGCGCAAGCGCTACGCGTCCGCATCCAGCCCGGTCGACGGCATGATCGGCTAAGAGCCTTCTCTGGTGCGGCTTTTGCGCGGGAACCGTGACCTTACCCGGCGCTTCGCGCCAGCCTCTCCCGAGCGGAGAGGGAAAGAACAGCGCGATGACCGACAGCCAAGGCCCTGACCATCGCCGGACCGTCCGCAGCTTCGTACTGCGGGAGGGCCGCATCACCCCCGCGCAACAGCGGGCGTTCGAGCAGCACTGGCAACGCTTCGGCGTGGACTACGACGGCCAGAAGCGCGATCTCGACGCACTGTTCGGACGGCGCGCGCCGCGCGTCCTCGAAATAGGCTTCGGCAACGGCGAGCCGCTGGCCTGGGCCGCCGAACACGATCCCGCGCGCGACTACCTCGGCATCGAAGTGCACCGTCCCGGTGTCGGGCGGCTGATGAACGCGCTCGCCGCGCTGGACGCCGGCAACGTCCGCATCTGGAACCACGACGCCGTCGAGGTGCTGCAGAACGAACTCGCGGATGGCGCGCTGGACGAGGTGCGGATCTGGTTCCCCGATCCGTGGCCCAAGAAGCGCCACCACAAGCGCAGGCTGATCCAGCCCGCGTTCGCCGCCCTCCTCGCGCGCAACGTCAAACCGGGAGGTCTGTTGCATCTTGCGACCGACTGGCCCGGGTATGCTTTGCACATGCGGGAAGTGCTGGCCGGCCACGCGGGCTGGCGACTGCGCGAGGGGGAAAGCGGTGAATCCAGGCGACCGCCATGGCGGATCGAGACGCGCTTCGAGCGACGAGGCGTCGCGCTCGGGCATCCGGTTACGGATCTGTTGTACGACCGTGTGCCATCATCGCCGCATGCCGCCTGACCCGGCGCAGTCGGCGCCGCGCACAGGGAGGTGCCCGCAATACCTGGAGAACCCGCGTGTACACTTCGCCCGCTGCGCGATGTCTGCGCGCAACCCGCGCGCGTTCGCGGTCGTCAACCGGGAACCCCGCATGCCGCCACTGCCAACCCGCTGACCGACGAAGCCGAGTCCGATGGAGCTGACCCTCACCCCCGACATGATGCTGGTGCTCGGGTTGGTCGGCTTCACGGTGCTGATGCTGATCCTGGAATGGGTGCGCGCGGACATCGTCGCACTGCTGGTGGTGGTGGTGATCGGCATCACCGGATTGATGCCGGTCGACCAGTTGTTCAACGGCTTCGCCTCCAACGCGGTGCTGTCGCTGATCGGCGTGATGGTGATGGGCGCGGGGCTGGACCGCACCGGCGTGCTGAACCGCGCGGCCTCCTTCATCCTGCGGATTTCGGGCGGCGTCGAAAGCCGCGTGTCGCTCGCGCTCAACGCGACGGTGGGCAGCCTGTCCTCGATCATCCAGAGCCAGGCGCTGGCCGCGCTGTTCCTGCCGGTGGCGAGCCGCATCTCCGCGCGCACCGGCGTACCACTGAAACGCCTGCTGCTGCCGATGGCCTGCTGCATCCTCGCCGGCACCAGCATGACGCTGATTTCCAACTCGCCGCTGATCCTTCTGAACGACCTGATCGCGAGCGCCAACCGCAACCTGCCGCCCGGCGCGCAGACGATCGAACCGTTCTCGCTGTTTTCGATCACGCCGATCGGCATCCCGCTGCTGCTGGTGGGCATCCTGTACTTCGCGTTGTTCACCCGTCGCGTGATGCCCGACGAGGTCGAGGACAAACCCAAGGTCACGCCCGGCCGCACGGAAAGTTACTTCGCCGACACCTACGGGATCGAGGGCGAGGTGATCGAGCTGACGGTGACGGCCGACAGCCCACTGGTCGGGATGAGCATCGGCGAAGCCGAGGTGCTCGACAAGGCGCCGCTGATCCTCGCGATCAAGAACGGCAACGAGACGCGTCTGTCGCCGCCTTCGGACCAGATGATCTGGGTCGGCACGGTGCTCGGCGTGCTCGGCACCCGGGCCGACGTCAGCGCCTTCGCCCAGGACATGCAATGCCGCGTGGGCAACCGGGTCCAGGCGCTCGCGGACATCTTCAATCCGACCCGTGCGGGAATTTCCGAGGTCGTAATCCCACCGCTGTCGAAGTTCATCAAGCAGGAGGTCGGCGAACTGCGCCTGCGCAAGCGCTACGGGATTTCGGTACTCGCCGTGAACCGCGGCGACGAGGTCATCCGCGGCGAGGACGTGCGCAGGCTCACGCTGCGCGCCGGCGACTCGCTGGTGGTGCACAGCTACTGGCGCGACCTTGCACTGGCGGCGGAAGGCCGCGACCTAGTCCCGGTCACCGATATCCCGACCGAGGAACAGCGCCCCGGCAAGGTGCGCTATGCGCTGGCGTTCTTCGCGCTGGCGATGGCACTCGGCCTGTTCACCGACCTGCGGCTCGCGGTCGCGATGCTGACCGGCGCGGTCGGCATGCTGCTGGCCGGCGTGCTCAACATGGACGAAGCCTACGGCGCGATCAACTGGAAGACCATCTTCGTGATGGCCTGCCTGATCCCGCTCGGCATCTCGATGGACTCGACCGGCACCGCGGCCTGGATGGCGCAGGAGATCCTGGCCTACCTGGGCGGCCTGCCGCAGTGGGTGATCCAGGCCTTCGTCGCAATCCTGGCCCTGATCTTCTCGCAGATCATCTCGCACGTCGGCACCGCGGTGATGATGGTGCCGATGGCGATCAACATCGCGCTGGCCTCGGGCGGCAATCCCAGCGTCTACGCGCTGATCGTCGCGCTGTCGGTCTCCAACACCTTCCTGATTCCGGGCGCCAGCCCGACGCTGCTGATCGTCGCGGGACCCGGCGGCTACCGGCCGCGTGATTTCCTTCGCGTCGGCCTGCCGCTGACCGCAGTCATGCTGGTGGTGACGCTGTTGATGGTGAACGTGGTGTTCGGAAGATAAAACATCTTTTTCCGATCATCCGCGAGCACCAGGCGGTGTGGCAAAGAGGGCGGCTCAGAAGCCGCCGCGCGCCCCGATCACGCCAAAGAAGATGGCAGCCAGCGCGAGCGCCAGCAGCACGGCATGCACGCCGAGGAATGCGCCGGGTTTGTGGATCAAACCGATCTTTGCCGGCAGGCGCAGGGGTTCGGCGACGAACAGCATCACCACGAACAGCACCCAGACCAGCAGCATCAGGTCGATCCACCAGCCGTAGGCGAACTGCAGCCGCGCGAAGCCGCCGGTGATGCCGAGCATCCAGAAACCCGTGATGCCGACCAGCACCACCGCGACCCGTGCCTGGTTCGCGAAGCGCGCCTCCAATTGCTTGATCCGCTGGATGCGTTCGGGCGGGGGCAGCCGGTTGAAGATCGGCAACAGCACCGCCGTCACCATCGCGACCCCGCCGACCCACCAAACCACGCCCAGCACGTGGATCGCCAGCAGGATGTTGAACGTCGCCATGGTCTCGCGCGGCTCACCGACCAAATCGTGTCGCCAGTCTAGGCGCACCCGGCCGGGGGCCCATGACGCAAGTCAATGCAGCTTCCGCTCGGTCGAGCGCGGTTCGAGCCCGGACCGCGGATGCCTCAGGTCATTCCAGCTCGTCTTCGAAGCGCAGGTGCTTGACGCTGCGCCCGTTGCGGCGCACCAAACGGAGCGCCTCGAAGCCGATGCGCACGTGCTCGGCGACGAACCCGGCCTTGACGCGCGCGTCGGACACACTGGTCTTGACGCCCTCCGGCACCATCGGCTGGTCGGACACCAGCAGCAACGCGCCCGATGGAATGCGGTTGGCGAAGCCGGCCGCGAAGATGGTCGCGGTTTCCATGTCGATCGCCATGCAGCGCAGGGTGCGCAGGTAATCCTTGAACCCGGCATCGAATTCCCAAACCCGGCGGTTGGTGGTGTATACGGTGCCGGTCCAGTAGTCGTGTCCGAGGTCGCGGATCATCGTCGAGACGCCGCGCTGCAACTGGAATGCCGGCAGCGCCGGCACCTCGCGCGGCAGGTAATCGTCGCTGGTGCCCTCACCGCGGATCGCGGCGATCGGCAGGATCAGGTCGCCGAGCCGGTTCTTGCGCTTGAGGCCGCCGCACTTGCCGAGGAACAGCACGGCCTCGGGCGCGATCGCCGACAACAGGTCCATCACGGTCGCGGCGTTGGGGCTGCCCATGCCGAAATCGATCATCGTCAGCCCATCTGCGGTCGCGCACGGCATCGGCCGCTCGCGGTCCACGATGCTCGCGCCGGTGAGCGCGCAGAACGTCTCGACGTAGCCGATGAAGTTGGTCAGCAGGATGTGGCGGCCGAAGTTTTCCAGGCGCTCGCCGGTGTAGCGCGGCAGCCAGTCACGGACGATATCCAGCTTGTCCTGCATGACGGCCAGTGTGCCAGCCGCCGCGCCATCGGGCGCGCGTGCACTCACGCGAGCGCGGGCTCGACGGGATCGCGGCAATACGTCACCGCCCTGTTGCGGCCCTCGGCCTTGGCGCGATAGAGCGCCACGTCCGCGCATTCCACCAGCGCCTCGGCGCTGGTCACCCGCGCATCGCGCAGGGCCGTGCCGACGCTGACGGTGAGCGCGACCTGGCGCTCGCCGATCGGCACCCGCAGCGCCGCGATCCGCGCCACCGTGCGTTGCGCCACCTGCGCGGCGATGGTCGCGCTGTGTCCGTTCAACACGATAAGGAACTCTTCGCCACCATAGCGCCCCATGCGGTCGGCGCGGCCGAGTTCCATCCCGATCGCCTCGGTCACTTCGCGCAGGCACGTATCGCCCGCCGCGTGGCCGTGGCTGTCGTTGATCTGCTTGAAGTGGTCGATGTCCAGGAACAGCACCGCTAGCGGCCGCGACGTCATCACGGCCATCCGCCAGTCTTCCTGCAAGCGGTCCATGATCGTGCGGCGGTTGTACGCGCCGGTGAGCGCGTCGAACTGCGCCATGCGGGTGGCATGGTCGCGTTCGTGCCGGACCTGCAGGGTCCGGTCGGCCAGGCCTACCGTGATGATCACCGCCGCCCAGGCCATGCTGCCCGGGAACCCGTACTCCAGCCATGCCGGCAGCGGGAAGCCGCCGATCAATTGCACCACCCGCGTCACCGTCAGGACCAGCAGCGGTACCCACGACAACAGGAAGAACCCCGCTTGCCGGTTGCCGCGCCGCCAGGCGAGCCAGCTCGAAGCCAGGGCGATGGTCGTGCTCACGATCAACAACACGTTGACGGTATTCGGCAACCATTCGTCGGGGCGCAGCCACGGCATCCACACGATCGCCGTCAGCGCGAGGAACGGCCAGCGCAGCGCACCCAGCCATGCGGCCAGCCGCCGCGTATCGCGGCCGAGGTCCGCGAACTCGAGGATGAACCAGATCGAGAACGCCGCCGCGAGCGTCGCGGCCGACTGTCCGGTGTGGTAGCCGTGCGCCGTCAGCAGCCCCGCGCCGGGCATCGCGAACAACTCGCCCGACACCGCCATGCCGTAGATCACCTGGGCGCCCACATAGGCGACGAAATACAGGAACATCCGGTCGCGCAGCACGATCCAGAAGCACAGGATCACCAGCACCATCGACACCTGCACGCTGGCGAAGAAGGTGCTGACCCGCACGTGCGCCAGGTCGCCGATGCGGTAATCCTGTTCGTCGGTGATGCGCACGCGGATCGGCTGGGTCTGGCCGGGGCTGCCGAGGGCGAGATAAACGGGCTGGTCCGCGCGCAAGCCCGATGGCAACGGATACACCACGGCGTGGTGCGAGAACGTGGGATCGAGGTCCGTGTCGAAAATGGTCTCGCTGTGCGGCGCGTAGTCGGGCGGCAACAATGCCGTCACGCGGGCGCGGGTGTTGCCCGAGATCGCGAGGACCGGCGGGCTCGAACGATGCCAGTCGTGGGCGAGGCGCAGTTCATACCAAGCGGTGCTCGCGCGGGGCGCACGCAACCATACGTGCGAGCGCGTCGTGCCCTTCCCTGCCGAAGGCGCCTGGCCCGCTGCCAGCGCGGGCGCCGCCCGCAGCGGGATCACGCGCACGGCGGCATCACCGGCCCATGCGGCAACCGGCATCCAGAGCAACAGCAGCACCCAGCGCCATGATCCTGCGCGCATGCTTCGACCCCCCGGCCGCCCTTGGCATCTCGCGGCGACTGTAACGGGTTTTCGTCGCGCCGGCACGGGCTGGCCGCGCCGGCGAAGTGTTAGGATGAAAGGTCCCGATCCGTCCAGGCGCGTGTCCCGGTCGCCATGTCCAACCTGCCAGAAGAACTCAAGCAAGCCGCGTTGGAATACCACCGGCACCCGCCCGCCGGCAAGATCCGCATCACCCCCACCAAGTCGCTCCTGACCGCGCGCGACCTCGCCCTGGCGTATTCGCCCGGCGTCGCCGCGGCCTGCGAGGAAATCGTGCGCGATCCGCTCGAGGCCCACGCGCTCACGGCGCGCGGGAACCTGGTGGGCGTGATCACCAACGGTACCGCGGTGCTCGGCCTCGGCAGCATCGGTCCGCTCGCCGGCAAGCCGGTGATGGAGGGCAAGGCGATGCTGTTCCGCAAGTTCGCCGGCATCGACGTGTTCGACATCGAGATCGACGAGCGCGACCCCGACAAGCTGGTCGAGATCATCGCCTCGCTGGAACCGACCTTCGGCGGCATCAACCTCGAGGACATCAAGGCGCCGGAATGCTTC
>DASSNH010000303.1:0-10586 GCA_035701405.1 Rhodanobacteraceae bacterium | reverse complement strand
GGTGCTGGTGAACCAGATCGTCACGGGCATCTTCCTGACGATGTTCTACACCCCGACCGCCGCCGGCGCGTTCGACTCGGTGCAGTACATCATGCGCGACGTCAACTGGGGCTGGCTGGTCCGCTACATGCACACGACCGGCGCCTCGATGTTCTTCATCGTGGTCTACCTGCACATGTTCCGCGGGCTGATGTACGGCTCGTTCAAGAAGCCGCGCGAACTGGTCTGGCTGGTCGGCATGCTGATCTTCCTGGTGCTGATGGCCGAAGCCTTCATGGGCTACGTGCTGCCGTGGGGCAACATGTCGTTCTGGGGAGCCAAGGTGATCATTACCCTGTTCAGCGCGGTGCCGTGGTTCGGCCACACGCTGGTGACCTGGATCATGGGCACCTTCGTGCCGGGCGATCCGACCCTGAACCGGTTCTTCGCGCTGCACGTGGTGGCGCTGCCACTGGTGCTGCTGCTGCTGGTGGTCCTGCACCTCGGCGCCCTGCACGAGGTCGGCTCCAACAATCCCGACGGGGTCGAGATCAAGAAGCACAAGAACCCCAAGGGCATCCCGCTGGACGGCATCCCGTTCCACCCGTACTACACGGTCAAGGACCTGGTCGGCGTGGGCGTGTTCCTGGTGATCTGCGCGGTCATCATCTTCTTCGCGCCGAGCGTCGGGGGCTTCTTCCTCGAGCACGACAACTCGATTCCCGCGAATGACCTGGTGACCCCGGCCACGATCAAGCCGGTGTGGTACTTCACGCCGTTCTACGCGATCCTGCGCATGATCCCGAGCAAGGGGCTCGGGGTCCTCGCGCTGGCGGCTTCGATCGTGGTGCTGTTCCTGGTGCCCTGGCTCGACCGCGGCGGGGTCAAGTCGATCCGCTACCGCGGACTTGCCTACAAGATCGCCCTCGCCATCTTCGCGATCGTGTTCGTGCTGCTCGGGTGCATCGGCATGGACATGACGGCCGGCTGGATCGTCGCGATCTTCGGCCCCGACGCCGACATCACGACCATCGAGAACCTGTTCGGGCGGATCCTCGTGATCCTCTATTTCGCGTTCTTCGTGTTCCTCTGGGTTTACACGTTCTTCGGGCTGGAGAGGACCAGGTCGGTTCCGGAAAGGGTGACGACGCATGCATGACAAGACTTCTTGCGCTTCCATGCGCGCGCTGACCGCGGTGCTGCTGGCGTTGCTGGTGGCGCTTGCGGCGCCCGCCGCCTTCGCCGAGGAAGGCGGCTTCCCGAACGCCAACGTCAACGTGCACGACCAAGGCGCGCTGCAGCGCGGCGCACGTCTGTTCATGAATTACTGCGCCGGCTGCCATTCGCTGAAATACATGCGCTATTCGCAGATGGCCGAGGGACTGGGGCTCACCGAAAAGCAGGTGATGGACAACCTGAACTTCACGGGCGCCAAGTTCGGCGAGCCGATCGTCTCGGCGATGCCGGAAGCCGATGCCGAAAAATGGTTCGGCAAGGCCCCGCCGGACCTGTCGCTGGAAGTCAGCGCGAAGGGCGCCGACTGGGTGGCCGCTTACATGAAGTCGTTCTACCTCGATCCTTCCACGACCAGCGGCTGGAACAACACCGTGTTCCCGAACGTCGCGATGCCGTTCCCGCTGTGGCAGTTGCAGGGCGAGCAGGTGGCGGTGATGAATCCGCCCGCGAACGGCCAGCCGGGCACCGTGAAGGAGCTCAAGCTCGCGCAGCCCGGCAGCATGACCCCTGCCCAGTACGACCGCGCGGTGCGCGACCTCACCGCGTTCCTGGCGTACGTCTCCTCCCCGGACGAACTGGTGCGCAGCCGGATGGGCGCCTGGGTCGTGATTTATCTGGTACTTTTCACCCTGTTCGCGCTGGTGCTGAAGAAGGAATACTGGAAGGACGTGCATTGACAGCCGGCAAGCGTAGCCGGGAACGCGATGCCACCAGAGCCGGGACGGTCGCGTCACCGGACCCACAAGGCCCACAGGGGACACTGGCATGATCCAAACCGCCCACACCCGCACCGTATTGACCCTGTTCACCGCGCCGGATGACGTGCAGTCGCACCGCGTCCGGCTCGTGCTGGCCGCCAAGGGGGTGGTGTACGACCGCGTCGAGGTGCCGGCCGGCAAGCCGCACGACGAATTGCTCTCCATCAATCCCTACGGTGACACGCCGACGCTGCAGGATCGCGACCTCGTCCTGTACGAGCCCGACGTCGTTTGCGAGTACATCGACGAACGCTACCCGCATCCGCCGCTGATGCCGGTCGATCCGCTGTCGCGTGCTCGCCTGCGGCTCGCCTGCGTGCGGATCGAGCGCGACTGGGTTCCCGAAGTGGCTTCGATCAAGGCCGGCGGCCGCACCGCCGAACCGGCACGCAAGCGCTTGCGCGAGCACCTCATGACGGCACTTCCACTGTTCAAGGCCGCCAAGTTCTTCCTCAATCCCGAGATCAGCCTTGCCGACTGCCTGGTGGCGCCGGTGGTATGGAGGCTGCCGTCGCTCGGGGTTTCGCTGCCGAGGGAAGCCAAGCCGATCATCGATTACGGCGAGCGGCTGTTCCGCAGCCAGGGCTTCGCGCGCAGCCTTACCTCGGACGAGCGTCTGCTGGGCGAGTTGTGACCCCAGCGCCCGCCATGACCTCGAATCGCCCGTACCTGCTGCGGGCGGTCCACGAGTGGATCTGCGACAACGGACTTACCCCCTACGTCGTGGTGGACGCGTCGCAACCCGGGATCCAGGTTCCGCCGCAGTCGGTGAGCGATGGGCGGGTGGTCCTGAATCTCGCGCCACGCGCGGTCGCCCGGCTCGAGATCGGAAACGACGCGATCACTTTCATGGCCCGCTTCGGTGGCGTGAGCCACGCGGTCACGCTTCCGATCGCGGCAGTCCAGGCGATCTACGCGCGCGAGAACGGGCAGGGCATGCTGCTCGCCGAAGATGCGACGATCGCGACGGCGCCGATCGGACCCGCCGCCGATCCGCAGCCGCCAGAGTCGGAGCCCCCGAAGCCAACCAGGCCCGCGAGCCCGCTGCAGGCGGTGCCCGCTTCTTCGCGCGACAAGCCCGCCCCGGGAGATTCCGCCTCGTCCGGCCAAGGCGACGGTCCCGACAAGCCGCGGCCCCGCGGCAAGCCCAACCTGCACGTCATCAAATAGTGGCGGCTCATGGTTCTTCGTGCCCTGCAGCGGCCACTTGCGTGCTCGTAGAGCCGAGGGGCACAGGCGTGGTCCCTGACATACCGAATTCGGCGTGATGGCCGACACGGTTACGCCGGAGCGGCTCCTCGCCGGGGTCCCTCGCATCGAATCTCCGTTTTTCGACGAGATCTTCGCGCGGCTTGATCCCGATGCGGAAACGCTGCGCGTTGCGCGCGATCTGCACGACCGTGGGTTCGCGGTGATCGACTTCCCCGACGAGGACTTCGAACGCCATGCAGAGGCCATAAAGCACGATCTTGGCGAGCGCTTCGATCTGGGTGCGTGGCGGAAGAAGGGCGGCAGCATGCGCATCCAGGACGCCTGGACATTCCATCCCGACGTGCGTGCGCTGGCGGTCAACAAGCACATCCTCGAACTCTTGTCGCTGCTGTACGGTCGGAGCGCGTGGCCATTCCAGACACTCAACTTCCCGGTCGGCACGCAGCAGCCGAGGCATACCGACGCCGTGCATTTCCACTCCATGCCGGAGCGGTTCATGTGCGGTGTGTGGGTGGCGTTGGAGGACGTCGAACTCGACAGTGGACCCCTGATCTACTACCCGGGCAGCCACAAGCTTCCGATCTACGACAATGACCAACTCGGGGTGGAAGCAGCCGACTTGAACCCGCACCCGGGCCAGCGCCTGTACCAGCCGCTGTGGGACGCGCTCGTGGCCAAGCACGGTCTGCAACCGCAGCGTTTCGCGGCGCGCAAGGGCCAGGCGCTTGTGTGGACGGCAAACCTGTTGCATGGCGGCGCCCGCCACGACGACCGTTCGCGTACCCGATGGTCGCAGGTTACCCACTATTACTTCGACGATTGCGTTTACTACACCCCGATGCACTCCAACCCGGCGGCGGGACGAATCGACCGCCGCTGGCCCCGCAACGTGCTGGATGGACGCCCCGTTCGCAGCGCTGGAGTTCTGCGCCGTATTTTGCATCGCCTGCGTTACGGAGGTTGACAAAGTTGCGTGACGCCGATCGAGCCGGCAGGGCTGCGGTTCGAACGCCGGATCGATTCGAAGAGCAAACCACGGTGATGCGGCAAGTGGGCTCAGCCGATCACGCGGGCAGGCCGGGCGTGCTCGATCGATCGTGCATCGGTGCGGGAAATCGACGCGCTCGCGCCAAAGCGATTGCGATCGCGGGCACGGGTGTCCGGAAAAGTAGCTGGGCGCCGGGTCAGTGCAGCGTCCGCCGCC
The DNA here is from genome assembly GCA_035701405.1 of Rhodanobacteraceae bacterium. Lineage (GTDB taxonomy): Bacteria > Pseudomonadota > Gammaproteobacteria > Xanthomonadales > Rhodanobacteraceae > 66-474. Next base: position 6,197 of record DASSNH010000303.1, on the reverse strand, counting down.
GGCGATCGAGCGGCACGACGTTGTCCGGCAACTCGCCGCCGCGCGCAAGGGTGGCCGGCACGAACGGCGACGTTGCCACGGGCGCCGCGCCGGCCGGCGGTTCCCGCGACGGCAGGCGGGTGGCCACGATCCGGTCGCCGAGCAGGGTGATGCTCGCGGTGCGGCGATCGTCGCCGCCGAGGCTGGTATCGAACCGGTATTCGCGCGTCACCTGCAGGGCGCCGTGGCGCCAGCGCGCGTGCAGGCGGTGCAGCCCGACGCTGTCATCGAGCAATTGCAGGCCGTGGCGATCGCACAGTTGCCGCGCGTGCAGGATCGCACGCTCGCGCAGGCGCAGCACGTGGTACCAGGCCGCGCCGAGCGCCATCAAACCCAAAAGCGGCAACCAGACTTCCAGCACGTCGCGATTCTCCCGAGCCTGCGCTCGCGCGGCACGGTTCATCATGCCCGTATCGGGGCGGGAAAGACAGATGGGGGCGACGCGGGGCTATTTCACGCGTTCGACGCGCACGCTCTGGTTGCAGCCTTGCACGTACATCAGCCAACTGCCCAGGATCATCGGCTTGATCGTGACCTCGGGGTTGTCGACATCGGGGCAGGAATACGCGCCGGATTCGGCTTGCTTCCACACCTGGCCATTGTCGAGCGTGAACACGCTGTGGCCGCCCCAGCCGCTGAAATGGCCGACCAGGTGGGTGTCGAATTTGTCGCGCGGCTCGCTCTCCGGGTAGAACACCGGACTGCCGCTGGGGCTGACCATCCTGGTCTGCTCGTGCGTACGCAGCCAGTCGTCCAGGAATTGCAATTGCTGCGGCGTGAGCGTGTCGAGTCCGGCGGCCTTGAAGTCGGCCGCGGACATCCGTTCCTCGAGCGAGGAAAATTGCTGCGCCATGACGGGCATGGCGGCGATCAGCACGGCCAGTGTGGCCGGCAACATCAGTCGGATGCGCATGAGCGGCGATGATAGCAGTGACCCATGGCCATCGCACAGGGCCGAATGGCGCCCGATTGACTACACTGCCAAGCTTTCGACGACCTTTCCTCCAGGGCATTCCTGCCCTGCGACGCAGCCCATGAATTCCCCTCCACAAGCACCTTCCGAATGCGCGCCCGCAGCCCCGGTGGATGGGCTGCCGGCCGGGGAACGGGCGCTTTGGGCGCAGACGGATGCCTTGCTGTGCGACCTCGGTTGCGACGACGACACCCGTGCCGCCGCGGCATGGTACGCGGTCGCGTGCGCGCGACCGGAGGCCTGGCGTGACGCCGTGCCGCAGGTCACGGCCGCGGTGTGCAGGCTCGTGGAAGGCCAGCAGCAAGCCGAGCGGGTGTGGGCGCTGCATGCCGCACGCGACGGCAAGCGCGGGAACGAGGGCCTGCGCCGGCTGCTGCTGGCGATCATCCGCGATTTGCGGGTCGTGTACCTGTTGCTGGCGCGGCAGTTGGCGGAGATGCGCGCGGCCGCCTCGCTGCCGGAAGCGCAACGCCGCGAGCTCGCCGTGAGGACCCGCGACATCCATGGGCCGCTCGCCAACCGGCTGGGCATCGGGCAGTGGAAGTGGGAACTCGAAGACCTCGCGTTCCGCTACCTGCAACCGGAGCTCTACCGCCGTATCGCGAAGCTGCTCGACGAGCGCCGCGCCGACCGCGAAGCGTGGATCGGGCGTTGCGTCGCCGCCTTGCGCGACGCCCTGGCCGCGCACGGGATTACGGCCACCGTCAACGGCCGCGCCAAGCACATCTATTCGATCTGGCGGAAGATGCAGCGCAAGGGGATCGGCTTCGGCGAACTGTACGACATCCGTGCCCTGCGCGTGCTGACCGGCAGTGTCGCCGACTGCTACGCGGTGCTCGGGGTGGTGCACGCGTTGTGGCCGATCATCCCGCAGGAGTTCGACGACTACATCGCGCGCCCGAAGGGCAACCATTACCGGTCGCTGCACACCGCGGTGATCGGCCCGGACGGCAAGACGCTCGAGGTGCAGATCCGCACCGACGAGATGCACCGCGGTGCCGAACTCGGTGTCGCCGCGCATTGGCGGTACAAGGAGGGCGGGTCCGGCGACGACGCGTACGAGGCGCGCGTGGCCTGGATGCGCAAGCTGCTCGAGGCGCGCGCCGAGGGCGAGGACGACAGCGCACTGCTGGCGGAATTGCGCTCGGAGCTGGCGGAGGAACGTGTCTACCTGCTGACGCCGAAGGGCGAGGTGATCGACCTGCAGGCCGGTGCGACGGTGCTCGACTTCGCGTACCACGTGCACTCGATGGTCGGGCATCGCTGCCGGGGCGCGAAGGTCAATGGCCGCATCGTGCCGCTGACCCACCAGCCCGCGAGCGGCGACCGGATCGAGATACTGACCGCGCGCGAACCGGCGCCCAGCCGCGACTGGCTGTCCCTGCAACTCGGCTATCTCAACACCGCGAGTGCGCGCGGCAAGGTGCGCGCGTGGTTCCGGCGCGAGGACCTCGCGGCGAACACGGCAGCGGGCCGCCAGTTGCTGGAGCGCGAAGCCCGCCGGCTGGCGGTCCCAGACGAAGTCATCGAGCGGTTGCCGGCGAAACTCGGGCGCAAGGGTCGCGACGACCTTCTGGTCGCGCTGGCGCTGGGCGAGATCGCCACCGCACAGTTGACGCGTGCGATGCTGGAAGCGCAGGCGCCGCCGCCCGCCGCACCTGCGCCACCGCCGCGCCCGCCGCGCGCACCGGGCCAACCGGGGTCGCTCACGGTCGAGGGAATCGGCAACCTGCTGACCAGCCTCGCGCGCTGCTGCCGGCCGTTGCCCGGCGACGAGGTCACGGGTTATGTCACCCGCGGCCGCGGCGTCACCGTCCACCGCGCCGATTGCGTGGCCCTGGCGCGGTTGCGCGCGCGCAACCCGGAACGCGTGATCGAGGTTCGCTGGCAGAGTGCGCCGGACCGCGCCTATGAAGTCTCCATCGCGGTGGTCGGCTACGATCGGCGCGACCTGCAGCGGGATGTCACCAATGTCATTGCCAACAGCGGTGCGCGGATCGTCGCCTCCGAAACCCGCAGCGACCGCGACGTCGGCGAGATCGCGATGCACTTCGCGCTGCGGGTGCGCGACTACGGCGAGTTGTCGGCGCTGCTGGCGAAGCTCGGCGCCGTGGCCAACGTGACGGACGTGCGCCGGCTGGCCGGCGGCTGAATGGCGCTCCTGCAACGCGCGCGGGTGCTTTCCGGGTGACTGCTAAGATGGCGGCGTTTTGCGTGCGCTCCCCGTCGTGCCGGAACCGGCGCACGGCCGTCGTGGTCCCAAGGGCGTCGGAACAGCTCGAGAAATTGGACGCCGAAGCCTGCTTCGGCGATGGATTGGCATGAACGGTCGGCAGGATTCAAACGGCAACCCGCGCCGCACGGAACCGGTCCTCGGCAACCTCGATCAGGTCGATGCCGGCGAGGACCGCCGCGCCGCGCGGCCGGCACAGCGGCCGTCCCCCAAAAGGCCGCCCAGCGCAGCCGGGCCGCCGCGTGAACCGGAGCGCCGCAGCCGTCGCGGCTGGTGGATCGCGCTCGTCATCGTCCTGGTACTGGCCGGCGCCGGCGCGTGGGCCTTCACGAACCAGGCGACGTTACGCGGGCTGCTGCCGCAAACCCAGTTGAACACCCTCTTGACGCGTGCCGACGACGCGCTGGCGGCCGGCAAGTTGACCGGCGGCCCCGACAGCGCACGCGAACTGTACGAAGCCGCGCGCGTGCTCGACCCCGACAACGAGCGTGCACTGGCGGGCTTGCAGAAGGTCGGCAACGAGGAGCTCGAAAGGGCGCTGACGGCCTTGAAACGTCGCGACTACGCCAGCGCGCGCAGTGATCTCGAGCAGGCGCGCAGCCTGCTGGGCGGTGGCACCGGCGTGGAAGCCGTGGACAACGAATTGGCCAAGGCCGTGCTGCACGATGCCAACATCAACCAGCTCATTTCGCAGGCGCGCGCCGCGCTCGCGAACGGCCGCATCGAAGGCCACAGCGGTGCCGCGGCGCTGTTCGGCAAGGTGCTGGCGGGCGATCCGCAAAACAGCGTGGCGCGCCACGGCATGGAACAGGTGGGGGATGTGCTCGCGACGCGCGTCCAGACCCAGCTCGGCAACGGCGATCGCGCCGAGGCCCGGAAGACATTGTCGACCCTCGCCGAGCTGCTGCCCCGCTATTCGCAGTTGCCGACCCTGCGCGCGGCAGTTGCCGCGGCCGATCGCGCCGCGGACACGCAGCGCGACCAGTACCTCGCGCACGGCGAGGCCGACCTGCGCGCGGGCAAGATCACCGGTGACGGCAGCGACAACGCGGAGGCGCAATTCAAGGCCGCGCTGGCGGTCGATCCCGGCAACGCGAAGGCCCAGGAGGGCCTGGGCAACGTGGCGCAGGCCCTGGTCGTGCAAGCGAACGCCGCCATCGACGCCGGACACCCGCGGGAAGCCGATGCGCTGCTCGGCCACGCCGCCGCCTTGGCGCCGAAATCGACGGACCTGGTCGCCGCCCGCTCGCGCCTCGACGCGGGTCCGCCGGAAGTATCGGAGCCGGCTTCTTCTGGCGCCGGCGCGACAACGGCAGTGACGCCGGCCGACTCGGCCAAGGTCGCGCGGCTGGTGGCGCGCGCCGGGGCGGCGGCGCAAAAGGGCGACATCATGCTGCCGCCCGGCGACAGCGCCTACGACCTGTATCGTGCCGCGCTCGGCATCGATGGCGACAATGCGCAGGCGCAGGCAGGCCTGCGGGCGTTGCCGAAGATCACCCGCGACCAGTTCAACCGGGCGCTCGGGAGCGGCGATCTCGATCATGCCCATGACATGCTGGCGACGCTGGAACAACTCGATCCGGGCGAACCCGCGGCGGATGCGATGCGGCATCGGCTCGGCAGCGCATGGCTCGATCGTGCCGGCCACGACGCGCGCCTGGGGCGTCCGGCGGCGGCGCGCACGGCGCTGGAAGAGGCGCGGCAACTGGTGCCGGAGGATCCCCGGATCGGCGCGGTCGGCGCCATGATCAATGGCGATCATCCCTGATCGCCGTCACACGGCGATGGTTTGCCGATCCGGGCGATGGTGACAATATGTTTTTTGACGCGGATCGATGTTCTTCATCGGTCGATCTCGTTGATCCGCGTCGGGAACCGCGCTTTCGACCGGCGCAGGTGCCACGTGTTTACACTTCCACGGCATTGGCTCCGTGGAGTCGTCGGGGGAACGCGACGTGGATGATTGGCGCGCGGGGACGGTATTGGTCACGGGTGCCAGCAGCCAGATCGGCTGTTTCCTGCTTCCGGAACTCGTGCGCGCGAAGGTGCGTGTCCTCGCGCTGTCGCGTACGCGGCAACCGGCGCTCGCCGGCGTGGACTGGCTGCAGGGCGCGTTGCCGGATCCGCCGCGCCTGGCCGCTCAGGCCAATTCGATCTGTTCGTGCGGCCCCTTGGACGCGTTGGCAGCATGGATTGCGGCGGGCGTGGCGCCCGGTCTCGAGCGGGTCGTGGCAACCAGCTCGATGAGCGCGGAAAGCAAGCAGGCATCACCCGTGCCGGCGGAGCGCGCGGTGTCGCGCCGCCTGCGTGACGGCGAAGCGGCGCTCGCGCGGGCGTGCGGGCAACGGGGGATCGAGTGGACGATCCTCCGGCCGACGCTGATCTACGGTGCCGGGCGCGACCGAAGCCTGACGCCGCTGGCGCGACGTGCGATGCGGTGGCGGATGTTCGGATTGCCCGCGGGATCCGGGCTGCGCCAACCGGTCCATGCCGCCGATGTCGCGATCGCGGTCCTGCGCGCACTCGATGGCGCTGCCGCGGGACGGGTAGTCCCGGTCGGTGGCGGGGAACGCCTCTCCGCACTGGCGATGTTCGAACGGGTGCGCGCGAGCCTGCCGGTGCGTACTTGCCCGGTGCGAATTCCGGCGTCGGCCGTGCGGTTGGGTGCGCGCCTGGTGCCGGCGCTGCGCGGGCCGCTGACCCGCCTGGAGCAGGACCTGGTCGCCGACAACGGTGATCTCGAACGCCTGCTCGCCGTGCATCCGCGTGGTTTTGCCCCGGACCGCGACTGCTGGAGCCATGTGCGCGGGTGACGGCGGTCCGTTGGCGACAAGCGATTTCCGACTCGGATCAACGCGGATCGATGCGGATAAAAAGATTTTTGATCGACGGTCATCCGCGTTCATCCGCGTCAGATCTCTTTTCACCATCACGAAAGCCTTGCAAGCGAGC
>DASSNH010000302.1:0-7260 GCA_035701405.1 Rhodanobacteraceae bacterium | reverse complement strand
TCAATCCGGCCTGCGAAATCATCGTCTACGTCTACACGCCGCTTCCCGAACGCAGCATGCATGCGAAGGATCGCGGCAAGGGGCGGGCGCCGGCGTTGCTCGACGCCCGCGGCGAACCGGTCGTGTTTCCCGCGACCGCGGGAGAGTGGACGCAGCCGCAGTGGGTCGCCTACGCCTGCCACGCCGATGCGCCCTGGCTGACCGACCGGCTGCGCCGCCGCATCCAGGATTTCGTGACGGTGCTGCGCTGCCGTTTCCCCACCGTCCAGGACCTGCGTTCACCGTCCTGGGCGAAGCGCGGGCTCAGCGCGATGGCTGCGTGGCGCTACCGCTTCGGCCGCTACGACCGGCCATGGGAACTGGACCTGGCGAACCGGATGGTGCGCCTGCGCATGCCGCAGGTTTCCGGCTTGTAGGCCGCACCCATGCACGTGGCGCAGCTCAACTTCCTGCCCGCGCCCCCAGATCTGGGCATCGAGGAATTGCTCGAGCGTTGGCCCTCGCTTGCCGACATCGCTGAACTGGCGTCGGTTTCGGGTGTGCGGGTGTCGGTGCTGCAGGCGGCTTGGCACGCGGAACGGCTGACCCGCAACGGCATCGATTACCACTTCGTCGACATCGCTGGGGCGCGAACGCCGGAGGACCGCGGGCGCTGCTTCGCCAAGGTGCTGGCCGGGATGGACGCCGACCTGCTGCACGCGCACGGCCTGTGCTTCGTCGAAGACGCGGCCGCGGTATTCGACCGTCAGGCCGGGGCATTGCCGCTGCTTTTCCAGGACCACGCCGATCGCCTGCCGCGCTGGTGGCGGCGACCGCGCCACCGCCGGCGCTTCGCTGCGGCCGCCGGGGTCGCCTTCACCTCCCTCGAGCAGGCGCAACCGTTCGTCGCGGCCGGCATCTTCCGTCCCTCGCTGCGGCTTTTCGCGATTCCCGAATCCAGCAGCCGGTTCACGCCGGGCGGCCGTGCGCGCGCGCGCAGCGAGACAGGTTTGTACGGCGACCCATGCGTGCTGTGGGTGGGACGGCTGACCCGCGGCAAGGATCCCCTGACGGTGCTGGACGGCATCTCGCGCGTCGCGGAGCGTCTGCCCGCCCTGCGGCTTTGGTGCGCCTTCGCGGCGGCGCCGATGCTGGCCGAGGTGCGGGCACGCATCGACGGCGATCCGCGCCTCGCCGGACGCGTGCACCTGCTCGGCAAGGTGCCGCACGCGAGGATCCAGTCATTGCTGCGATCGGCCGACATCTACGTGTCGGGCAGCCGCGCCGAAGGCAGCGGTTACGCCGCGCTGGAGGCGATGGCCTGTGGCACGACGCCGGTGTTGACGGACATCCCGGCGTTCCGCGCGTTGACCGGCAACGGCCGGGTCGGACGCTTGTACCCGTGCGGTGACCCCGGACGGCTGGCGGGCGCACTCTTTGCCGCGGCGACCGAAGCCGAGTCGCGGGGCTGCGTGCGTGCGCACTTCGACGCCGAGCTTTCGTTCGAAGCGGTGGGGCGGTTGTGGGCGGATGCCTACGCGCAGGTATTCGACGGCTGGCGGAGGCGGGCGGCATGAAGCTCGCACTGGTGGTGCCGGGCGGGGTGGATCGCGGCGGCGAGTGCCGCGTGATACCGGCGCTGCTGGCGCTGCTGGAGCGCCTGTCGCGGACCCACGAAGTGCACGTGTTCGCGTTGCGGCAGGAATCGGCGGCCGGCTGCTGGCGGCTCGCCGGCGCAACCATTCACAACCTCGGCGACGGCTGGCCGTACCTGCGCGGCATCGCCGCGATCCGCTCCGAACATCGCCGGGCACCTTTCTGCGTGATCCATGCGATCTTTTCCGGGCCGTGCGGCCTGATCGCCGTGGCTGCGGCGAAGCTGCTGCGGTTGCCGAGCACGGTCCACGTCACGGGCGGCGAGCTCGTGGCGCTCCGCGACATCGGGTACGGCGGCCGCCTGACCTGGAAGGGCAGGTTGCGCGAACGACTCGCGCTGCGCGGCGCCGACGCCGTCACGGCCACCAGCGGGCCGATCGTCGAGCTGCTGCAGGCGCTCGGCGCGCGGGCCACGCGCATTCCGCTCGGGGTCGATCTCAGGAAATGGCCGCCGTTGACGCCGCATCGGCGCCTCGGCGGGCGCGCACGGTTGATCCACGTCGCCAGTCTCAACCGCGTCAAGGACCAGGCGACCCTGCTGCACGCGCTCGCGATGCTGGCGAAAACCGGCGTCGATTTCGAAATGGACATCGTCGGGACCGACACATTGCAGGGCGAGGTCGCGACGCTCATCCACGCGCTCGGGCTACAGCGGCGCATACGGCTTCTCGGCTTCAAGACGCAGCGCGAACTGCGCCCGATCGTGGAATGCGCCGACCTGCTGGTGATGTCGTCGCGCCACGAAGCCGGGCCTTTCGTGCTGGTCGAGGCGGCGGTCGCCGGCGTGCCGACGGTCGGCACGGCCGTGGGCCACATCGTCGAATGGGCGCCGTCGGCGGCGCTGGCCGTGCCCGTGGGCAATGCGGAACGATTGGCGGACGCGATCCATACACTGCTCGCCGACGAGGAACTCCGGCTACGGGTGGCACGGGCGGCGCAGTGCAGGGCGCTTTCGGAAGACGCCGATTACACCGCGCGAACGTTCGAGGCGCTGTACCTGCGCCTGGCCACGGGCGCGCCCTGAGCATGCGGCCCGCCCTGCAACCGCGAACGATGGCGTCCGGCCTGCTCGGCGATACGCCGCAGCGCGACTATGCAGGGAAGCTCCGATTGTTCAACGCCTACGCGGCGCGCGAGTTGCGCGAGGCGATCGGCGGGCTTTCGCTGGCGCCGGATTCGCGGGTGCTCGACGCCGGTTGCGGCACCGGCGAAACGGTCAAATGGTTGCACGAATCGCTGCGGGGTCACGGAACGGTGGTGGGGATGGATCTCGCCACCGCGCACGTCCGGGCTGCCCGCCACGTCGCGCCGACCAGTAGGTCGATCGTGCAGGCCGACGTGCTGCAGGCGCCGTTCGCGGACGGCACGTTCGATCTGGTGTGGACCGTGAACACGCTCAATCATCTGTGCAATCCGGTCGCCGGTGTACGGAAGCTCTCGCGGTTGCTGCGCGCCGGCGGACGGATCGCGGTGGGACAAAGCTCGCTGGTGCCGGACATGTACTTCGCGTGGGATGCCCGCCTGGAAGCCCGCGTGAACGACGCGGTGCGCGCGTATTACCGGGAGCGCTACGGTCGCAGCGAACACGAATTCACCGCGGTCCGCTCGCTCGTCGGCTGGCTCCGGCACGCGGGTTTGCGCGACGTGCGCGTGCGGACGCGGATGATCGAGCGCAGCCAACCGCTCGCGGAAGCGGACGAGCGTTACCTGCTCGAATGCATCTTTCGTGGCACGTGGGGCGAGCGCCTGCGGACGTACCTGAGCCCCGGCGACTTCATGGAATTGTCGCGACTGTGCGATCCGGACGACGAACGTTATGCGCTCCGCCGCCCGGACTTCCATTTCCTGCAGAGCCTGACGATCGCGGTGGGGACGAAATGACGACCCGCCCCATGCCGCTCGCGCGCGCCTGGGCACGGCTCGCTCGCGGTTCGCCGGATCGATTCGTACCGGCGTTCGTGGTGGCTTTCGCGATCTGGACGATGTACGTCCACCTGATCACCGCGACCCATTCCAGTTTCGTGGCCTTGCTCCAGGGGTTGCCGCTGGTGGCGGGGGTGGCGGTGGCCGCGGCGATCGGATGGTTCCTCCTGCCGAAACCGGCTGCGGCCGCTGGTACCGGGGTTTCCGACGCGCGTGCATCGCTGGCCGCCCGGGAAAACGGCAGCCGTGTCCTGCCGCTCGTGGCCTTGGCACTCGCGTCGCTATGGGTGGGATTGCTGTGGGCCGGCATGCCTTACCCCGTGTTCTTTTGGCTCGCCCTGCTGGGCACCGCCGGGGCGTGGTCATGGAATCTCCGGGGCGGATCGCCCGGTGCGCAGGGCGACATCCCCGAACCCCCGCGCGCCTTGCAGAAGCATGCCGGGTGGATCGTCGTCCTGGTGGCCATGGCCGCCGTGTGCGTCACCCTGGTCGCGAGCCGGCCGGACCCCGACGACGCCCTGCACCTCAGCATTCCCGCAAGCCTGTTGCGGTTCCCGCAGCAACCGGTCTTGTTGCACGACACCCTCTACCGGTTGCCCGATGCTCCGATCCTGACGCCGTTCTACCGGCTGAACAGCTACGACGTCCTGATCGGCCTGCTGGCCCGCATCGCCGGGGTCGACCTCCACGTGATTGCGTACCTGGTCCTGCCTTCGCTGTTCGCCGTGTTCTGCATACTGGCGTGGGTCTACCTGTTGCGGCGAATCGTGCCGGAACGATGGCCGTCGGTGCTGCTGATCCTGTTCCTGGTCGTCGTGGCACTGGGTGAAGCCCACCGCGCCTACGGCAATTTCGCATTCGTCAGGCTGTTCCAGGGCAAGGCGATCCTGGCGACGGGCATGGTCCCCGTGATCGCCGGCGCTGCGTTGTCGTTCGTTCGCAGCGGCGGATTGCGGCAGTGGTTGTTGCTGTTTGCCGCGCAGGCGGCGGCAGTGGGATTCGCCGCGACCGCCTTGTTCGTGGCGCCTGCCGCGGCCCTGCTGGGCCTGGCCGGGGGCTGGTCGGCAGACGCGAAGGGCAGCCGGCGATTCGTGCTGGGCGTGCTCGCATCGGCGTATGTCTTTGCCGCCGCGCGGGCAGTGTCGTCTGCCACCCGGGGTGGGCAGGGTTTTGTCACCTCCAATCCGATGCCGGACATGCTCCAGATCCTCGACGGTACTTGGGGCTCGTGGAGCACCGGGGTGCTGCTGGCAGCGCTGCTTGCCGCGTGGGCATTCGTGCGCGACCCCGTCCGCGCGCGTTATCTGTCGGCCGGCGCCTTTTTCTTCCTGCTTGCGGTGCTCAATCCCCATACCTGCCGTTTCGTGGCGGACCGTTTCGTGGGCGTGTACACCTACTGGCGATTGACTTGGGCCCTGCCGTTGCCATTCCTGCTTGCAGTGGTGCTGGATGGCATCGTCTGGCGCGCCCTGTGCGTGCGGCCGAAAGTGCTGGCTGCCGGAGCTTGCGCGCTGTTGGTAGGGTTCGCCGTGACATTCGGCTGGCGATTCGGAACCTTGCGGGCCGACAACGGCGTGACACTCGGCGTACCGAATATCAAGGTGTATCCCGTCGAGTACCGGGTGGCCCGCCAATTGGCCGCACAGGTACCGGAGCAGGCTGTCGTGCTCACGCCGGAACTGGTCGCCTTCTGGCTGCCGACGTTCGTCGTGCACCCGCAGCTCCTGGGCGTGCGCCTTCCCTACCTCACGCAGAGCTTCGCCCCGCCCGAGGCTGCAAGGCGGCGTGTCCTGATGCTTTATGTCGCAGGGCAGCAACGATCGCCCGATGCGGCAATGCTGTTCGCGAAGGCGCTCGAACGCTACCGATTGGAGGCGGTCGTGTTCGCGCGCTCCGCCCCTTGGCGAGGGGAGATGGAGACCATCCTGGAATGCCAGGCGTTCCGGCCACTCGCGTCCGGACCCTACGACACCTGGGTGAGGACCGGCGGCCCCGCTTCGTTGGCGGCGAGTCCGGCCCGCCGACGCTGAAGCGGCCTCCCCGATCCCGCCACCTTCGCTCCCGATCGGCGGTGCCCGTCGCGCAAGACGCAACCGCCACCACTGCAACCAAAGCACGGCGGCGCGGGACTCACGTCTACGAGCCAATCCACCGCGCGCCCTGGATTCCAGGTCGTCACCGAAGCCGTGTGGCATGGAAGCGATACCTGCCATGACGACATCCGCCTACAGACTGATCGATCCCTTTGCGCCCTACCTGGCGTTGACGCGGCATTTCGCGCTGGTCGTGCAGATGACGAAGCGCAACGTGGCCGGCCGCTATCGCGGCTCGTTCGCCGGATTGTTCTGGTCATTCCTCAATCCGTTGCTGGTGCTGGCGATCTACACCTTCGTGTTCGGGGTGATCTTCAAGTCGCGCTGGAACGCGCAGGCGGCCGACCATTTCCAGTACGCCATGGTGTTGTTCGCCGGACTGAACATCAATGCGTTCTTTGCGGAATGCGCCAATCGCGCCACCACGCTCATCGTCGAGAACCCCAGCTTCGTCAAACGCGTGGTGTTCCCGCTCGAGACCCTCGCCTGGAGCACGATCGGCTCGGCGCTGTTCCATCTGCTCGTGTCCACGAGCGTGTTGCTGGTGGTGTCGCCGTTCTTCACGGGCGGGCTTCCCTGGACGGTGGTCCTGTTCCCGGCCGTCGTGCTGTGCTTCCTGCCGGCTGTCGCCGGTACGGTCTGGTTGCTGGCGTCGCTGGGCGTTTACCTGCGCGACCTCGCTCAGCTCATCGGCATCGCCACCATGGCGCTGATGTTCCTGGCGCCGATCGTCTATCCGGCGACCCTGGTTCCGATCCGGTACCGGGACCTCCTGTACCTCAATCCATTGACGGTCATCGCGGAGGCATCCCAGAACGTCCTGGTGTTCGGCGAACCCCCGGCGTGGAGCCGGCTCGGCATCTACCTGCTGGTGTCGGCGCTCTTCGCGTGGCTGGCATTCGCCTGGTTCGAGCACACGCGCAAGGGCTTCGCCGATGTCGTCTGAATGCAGCATCCGCGTGGACGGCTTGTCGAAGCGCTACGAGGTCTATGCTCGACCTTCCGACCGGCTCAGGCAAATGGTCCTGCCGCACCTGCGACGGTCGCCTCGGCGACAGGCGCGCAGGTGGTACAGGGAATGCTGGGCCTTGCGCGACGTCAGTTTCGACGTGCGCCGAGGGGAGACGGTCGGCGTCGTCGGCCGCAACGGTTCCGGGAAGTCGACGCTGCTGCAGCTGATCTGCGGAACGCTGACGCCCACCTCCGGCACGGTCGCCGTGGCGGGCCGCGTCGCGGCGCTGCTGGACTTGGGCGCCGGCTTCAATCCCGAGTTCACCGGCAGGGAAAACGTCCGCCTCAGCGGCCTCCTGTACGGACTGTCGGAGGAGGAGTTGAATGCCCGCCACGACGCCATCCTCGATTTTGCCGAGATCGGCGACGTGATCGACCAGCCGGTCAAGACCTATTCCAGTGGCATGTATGTACGGCTGGCGTTTGCGGTTGCGATCAACGTGTCGCCCGATGTCCTGGTGGTGGATGAGGCGCTTTCGGTCGGGGACGAGGCGTTCCAGCGCAAGTGCTTCGCCCGTATCGACCAGATCCGGGCGGGCGGCGCCACGGTGGTGTTCGTCTCGCACGCCGCGAGTACGGTGATCGAGTTGTGCAACCG
>DASSNH010000301.1:0-11545 GCA_035701405.1 Rhodanobacteraceae bacterium | reverse complement strand
CGCTACAATGGCATTGTAGAGGTCGTCGGTTCGATCCCGTCTGGCTCCACCAAATCCCCACGCTGTCCCCATCGTCTAGAGGCCTAGGACACCACCCTTTCACGGTGGCGACCGGGGTTCGAATCCCCGTGGGGACGCCATCGCGGTTGCCATGGCATGCAGTGACGGAAGTACAATGTGCGGCTCGGGACATGCAACACGCCGCGCGCGGACGCAACGCTTGTTCCGGGGCACCAAAACTCAGGTTTTTCAGGACGACGGAGCGGTAGTTCAGCTGGTTAGAATGCTGGCCTGTCACGCCGGAGGTCGCGGGTTCGAGTCCCGTCCGCTCCGCCAGTTCTGGATTTTTTCGGAGCCCGCCATGCGCGGGCTTTTTCGTGGCGCTCGCGCACACGTCGCGAGCATCCCTGATTGCGCTCCGCTCAAAGGCTCAGGCCGTGCTGCGGCTCTCGGGATGGCGCACCTCGCCGTGGCCGCGCAGCACGAAGCGCTCGATCGTCAGCGCCTCGGCGCCCATCGGACCGTAGGCGTGCAGGCGGGTGGAGGAGATTCGATTTCCGCACCAAGGCCCAGTTCACCCCCGTCGCTGAAGCGCGACGAAGTGTTGACCATCACGACCGCGGCGCGCAACGCGTGCACGAAACGCCCGGCCACGGCTTCGTTGCGGGTCGCGATGACTTCGGGCTCCGGCCGCGCCCGCGCCGGCAACCTGAAAACCACGCCATGCACCAAAACCGCAGTGGACCTTTCTTGAATATGAGCGCGCGTCCGCAGCGCAGCCTTGTTCGTGTATCCGCGACCCGGTTGGTGCATGCCTTAAGTCATGGGCAAAAGCCGTGTGGCTTGGGTAGGATGGCCATTCTTTTGCCACGAGCCATCGACCATGAAATCTCCGTTGTCCCTGACCATGGCCCTCGCCCTGACGGGCTTCGTCGCCGGTTGCGGCGGCACCGCCGACGCAAGCAAGGATTCCGAATCGACCGCGCCGCAGGCCCAAGCCGCGACGACCGAAACCACCAATCCGTTCTTCAACGAAAGCCCCTTGCCGCTGCACTTCCCGCAATTCGACAGGATCACGGATTCCGACTATGCGCCCGCGTTCGACCGCGGCATGGCCGAACACCTGAAGGAAGTCCAGGCGATCGCCAACAACGAGGCCGAACCGACTTTCGACAACACGATCGTCGCACTGGAAAAATCCGGGCAAATCCTCGATCGCACCGCAACCGTTTTCTTCAGCCTTTCGGGGGTCGAGAACAACGACACCAAGAAGGCCATCCAGGCCGAATACGCGCCGAAGCTCGCCGCGCACCGCGACGCGATCATGCTCGACCCGAAGCTGTTTGCACGGATACAGGCCCTCTACGACCAGCGCAACGACCTCGGCCTCGACGCGCAGGGCGTGCGATTGATCGAGCGCCACCACGAAGATTTCGTGCGCGCTGGCGCCAAGCTTTCCGAGGCCGACAAGGCGCGGGTCAAGGAGATCAACGGCGAACTGGCCAAGCTCGGCTCCGACTTCAGCCAGAACGTGCTGGCCGAGGTGAACGACTCCGCCGTGGTGGTGGACAGCCGCGAGGAGCTGGCCGGGCTCACGGAGGCGCAGATCGATGCTGCCGCGGCCGCCGCGAAGAAGAAGGGGCTGGAGGGCAAGTACGTGATCGCGCTGGTCAACACCACGATCCAGCCGGTGATCGCGCAGCTCGACGACCGCGCGTTGCGCCGGCGGATCTACGAGGCTTCGGTCGCGCGCGGCAGCCGTGGCGGCAAGTACGACACCACCGCGATCGTCTCGAAGGTGATGAAGCTGCGAGCCGAGAAGGCGAAGATCATGGGCTACCCGAACTGGGCGGCGTATGGCCTTGCCGACCAGACCGCGAAGACACCGGAAGCCGTAAACGCGATGCTCGGCAAGCTGGCGCCGCCGGCGGTGGCCAACGCCAAGCTCGAAGCCGCCGATCTACAGGCGATGATCGACAAGACCCAGAAGGCCAGGGGCGAACCCACGTTCAAGCTTGCGGCCTGGGATTGGGCGTACTACACCGAAAAGGTGCGGGCCGACAAATACGCGTTCGACGAGAGCCAGTTGAAGCCGTACTTCGAAATGAAGAACGTGCTGGAGAACGGCGTGTTCTTCGCCGCCAACCAGGAGTACGGCATCAGCTTCAAGCAGCGTACGGATCTTCCGGTCTACAACCCGGACGTGCTGGTGTACGACGTCTTCAACGCCGACGGCAGCCAGCTCGCGATATTCCTGATCGACCCGTACGCGCGTCCGTCCAAGCGCGGCGGGGCGTGGATGAATTCGTACGTCAGCCAGTCGCGGCTGACGGGCGACCTCCCGGTCGTCGCCAACCACCTCAACATCACCAAGCCCGCCAGCGGGCCGACCCTGATGACCTGGGACGAAGTGACGACGATGTTCCACGAGTTCGGCCATGCGCTGCACGGCATGTTCTCGAACGTGGAATACCCGTACTTCTCGGGCACGAGCGTACCGCGCGACTTCGTGGAGTTCCCCTCGCAGGTGAACGAGATGTGGGCGGACTGGCCGAGCGTGCTGGCGCACTACGCGAAGCATTACGAGACGGGCGAGCCGATGCCCTCGGCGCTGCTGGACAAGGTGCTGGCGACGTCGAAGTTCAACCAGGGCTTCGCCACCACCGAGTACCTGGGAGCCGCGATGCTCGACCAGAGCTGGCACCAGATCGGCGTCGACGAGGTTCCCACGGCCGACGGCGTGATGGCCTTCGAGGCGGCGGCGCTGAAGGCCAACGGCACCGACTTCGCGCCGGTGCCGCCGCGCTACCGCACGCCGTACTTCAGCCACATCATGAGCGGCTATTCCGCCGGCTACTACGCCTACATCTGGTCCGAAGTGCTGGACGCGAACACGGTCGAGTGGTTCAAGCAGCACGGCGGCCTGACCCGCGAAAACGGCGACCGCTTCCGCGAGACGCTGCTTTCGCAGGGCGGCAGCAAGGATGCGATGGAGCTGTTCACCGACTTCGCCGGCCACGAGCCGCGGATCGAACCGCTGCTGGAGCGGCGCGGCCTTGATGCCGCGGGCGGCTGAAGAACCGGGTCAGGTCCACTTCCGACGGAAGTGGACCTGACCGCTTTCCGCATCGACCACGCGCGCTCGCACAAGAGCGCGGGATCCTCAGAACGCGACGGTCACGCCGACATGCGCCTCGAGCGGGTCGGCGGTTCCGCTGCCCGTTCGGTAGTCGGCGCCGAGGAACCAGCCCCACCGGTCCGACACCACGTTGGTCCAGTGCGCGCCCACGATGCCGATGTTGCGCGACAGGTCCTGTCCCGCGGCAGCGAACACCGCTTCGGGCACGCCCGAGAAGCTCGCAGCCATGGAAAGGTCC
Source organism: Rhodanobacteraceae bacterium (assembly GCA_035701405.1). Classification (GTDB taxonomy): domain Bacteria; phylum Pseudomonadota; class Gammaproteobacteria; order Xanthomonadales; family Rhodanobacteraceae; genus 66-474. The sequence continues at coordinate 8,168 of DASSNH010000301.1, read as the reverse complement.
GCACCGCTGAACACGTGGCGGTAACCCGCGTAACCCTCCAGCGACGAACGCCCCCCCGCCCAGGCGAATTCCTGACCGAAGCGGACGCCGACCGTTCCGAAGTAGACGTTGTCGGCCTGTGACGGGGCTGCCAGGCCCATTGCGCTTCCCTGCTCCGAGAATGCGTCCTGTTGCAGGTGCAGGCCCGCCACCGAAACGTACGGTGCCAGCGTCGCAGCCCCGAAGTTCCAGGTCCTGCCGCCTTCGAGCGTGGTCACGGTGACGTGATCGTTGCGCTGGGCGGACAGGCCGGTGAGCGTCTCGCCGAGCAGCAACTCGCGCTGGACCTGGCTACGTATGGTGGTGTAACTCACGCGTCCGGTGAGGTAGTAACCGACACCGGTACCCCAGCGGGCGTAGGCACCGGCCACGTTCTGGCGAGCGTCCAGGCGTCCGCCGAGGCCGGCCATCTGGCTCCAGACGCGACTGCGCCCGGCGACGAGACCCGCCGAGAAGTTGCCGGTGATCGGGCCGCCGACCCCCATCAGGTTGCCGCCACCACGATACGTGGCGGGGTCATAGCCATTGCCGGCGACGGAGCCGGTGGGCCCGAGCGACTGGACCCAGATGCCCTGCTGTCCCTGCACCGCCTGGGCGTGTTCCCGGTTCGCCATCGCCATGTCGGTCGCCAGTGACTGCTCGACTTCGAGCGCGCGGCTGGTGGCGTAGATCTCGCCCGACAGCGAATTCAGGCTGGCGACCGCGTTCGCGGTCGTGGGCGCGGAGAGGAACCTGCCCGCATCCTGGATCCAGGCTTCGTGGCCGGCGGTCTGGTTGTTCAGGATCCAGTGATTGGACACGTCGATCGCGGACTGCACGTTCCTGGCCGACTGCAACGTCTGCGGGCTCGCGAGCGGTGTCGCCAAGACTGTCGCGGCATCGACGACGGGGCTCAGCGTCACCGTGACTTCGGTCGAGGTGTAGTCGAGCGTACCGGTATAGAACACTCCCGATGCAAAGCTGAGGTCCGCGAAAGTGCCCGAGATGTCGCCGGCGTTGACCAGCGTTTCGGTGGAATGGACGGTGTAGTCAGACGGCGCCGCCAGCACCTCCATGGTTCCGTCGAGGTTCGCCGTGCCGCCGACCGTGAGCGGTACGCCAAGCGCCACCGCCGTGGTGCTGCCGGACTGGTCGGTAAGGTCACCGGTGATGGTGAATCCCTGCCCGGCCGCGCTGCTGGAACTCGTCACCGTGCCGGCATTGACCACGTTGGCGGCGACGGTACCCGTACCCGCGAGCGTCGCGCCGGCAGCCACGTCCACGTCGGACGCCACGCTCCCCTCGACCAGGAGCGTACCCGCATCGAGGCTGGTGCCGCCCGTCCAGGTGTTGGTACCCGTGAGCTTGAGGGTGCCGGGACCGGAAAGCGTGAGACTCCCGTCGCCGCCGATGTCGTTGCCGAAGGTCGAGGTGGTACCGGAAGGAATTTTGGCGTTGAATTCGCCGAACGCAAACTGCCCGGGGCCTTTCACGGCCTTCTCGGCGTTGACCATGCCCCAGCCGCATTGCTCTTTGGCGCAGCCGGGGATCGGCGTGGCGGTGGTCAACACCGTGTCGGACATGTTCGGGGCCGTCATCCACGGGAATGCCTGCCAGACCTGCGCGGTTACACCGGTCACGATCGCGGTCGCAGACGAGGTGCCCACGCTGTAGCCGGTGGTGAAGCCGGGAGGCACCGGCACGGAGTAGATCTGGGCCGGCGCCGACAGGCACCAGTCCGCCGCGACGCCGCAGGGGGTCGGGCCGCCGTTCTCCGTGTACAGCCCCGTCGGCTTGCCGTCCTGGCCGATCCCGACGCCGGTCACGGCGATGATGTAGGGCTGCATGCTCGGGAACAGGTAAGGCAAGCCGGCGTAGACGCCAGGGTTTTGCGAGGTCGAGGTGTCACCGGTTCCGAACACCTGCAGGATGCCGGCGTCCTTGACCGGCTTGAGCATGTTGTAGGTTTGCTGCGCCTTCGAACTGCCGGAGGAAATGGTCGTCACGTCCTGGGTATCGCCGAAGGATTCGTTGATGACCTTCACGCCCTGGTCGATGAGGTCCGAATACGCGCCCGAGGATGGATGGCAAACCTCGCCGGCGGGATAGCCCCAGCAGATCTGCGCCACATAAAGGCTGGAACCGGGCGCGACGCCGCCCTTGAACACCACGTCGGTGGAGGAGTCGGTGTACGGATCGCCCGCGATCAGTTGCGCCCCCGTGGTGCCGTGGCCGAAATTGTCGTTCTCGGCCGTCGGATCGCTGACGTCGGGATCGTAGCTCTTGAACCATGCCACCTTGTTGCGGCCCGACTGGTCGCTGGCGTTCAGGGTCGGATCGTCGGGATCGATGCCCGAATCCATGATGCCGACCTTCACCCCGGTGCCCAGGAAGCCTGCCTGTTGCGCCGGCAAGACGCTGGTCGGGATCAACTGGTTGTTGTGCGCGTCATAGCTCCCCGGCGGTGGCGGGGGCGGCGGCGGGGGTGGCGGTGGAGGCGGCGGCGGAGGCGGCGGGGGTGGTGGTGGAGGCGGCGGCGGTGGAGGCGGCGGAGTCGGTTTGACCATGCCGTTGCCGCCGCCTCCACCCCCACCACACGCTGTGAGATTGATGGTCATCGTCATCACCGTAAGGCCGGCGAGCACCGCAACCACCAACTTCTTCTTTTCCATGGCCGATCTCCCTGATGGTTCGTTTACACCCTGACGCGGGTCGATGGTATCCGATCGAAACTGCGCGTAATCGGCCTGCCGAACGTCCGGCCGCAAACAGGGCCGCGCTTCGCCCCTTCCATGCACCGCGCCTTTTTAGCGTATGAAATGTGGAGACGGCGTGTCGATCAATCCCCCCACGCTGTGGCTCGGGCGGGCCCAAACAAACCGCGCCAACGGCACGCCGGCCGCGCGTTCGAACGGCACGTGTCCTGGTGCAACGGGAAGCGGTTTCGGGAACTAAGCGGCGACGTCTTCGGGCGCTCTGCGTTCCAGCGTCCCCAGCGAGTGGCCCTGCCCTGCCAGATAATCAAGCCAGCGATTGAGAAAGCCGTTCATGCGCAGGCGATGCAGCATTACGTTGCGTGCGGGCGCGACCGGGCCGAGCACCTGCCAGAGGTCGCGGCCCGGTTCGCAATGCAAAGCTTCGGTCATGTGCGCATCGAGGTACATCCGCAACTGCGCCGACGGCGCCGGATTGCCAGTGCTCGCATCGATCACCGCGTAGCTCAAGCCGAGTTCGAGGGTGTAGGGATGGCGTTCCTGCACGCTGAGGCGCACGTCGAGTCCGTCATCCACCGAAGACACGTATTCGCCGACGCCCAGCCGCTCGGGTGCAAACAGCCGCGCGAGCCGGCGGTGGTTCTCGCCATAGAGGCCCATCAACCACTCGAGGCGGTTGGGCAGGAAGGTGGCCGCGAGCGAGCGCGTGCGCGGCCTGGATTCATGCAGGACAAGTACCGATTGCATGCGCCGATCTTAGCGCATGATGGCGTTTGCGCACCCCTTGCATTTTCGCGGGAAAACGCGCAACGTACGGGTCTGGGCGCCCCATGGGCGCCGAACTCTTTTGGGGTGTTCGCGACGTGGCGCGGACGTCGTTCGCCGCAGTCGATTTTTCCCGCGCCGCCCACGACCGGCGTGCAACGCCCCTACCCGCAGTGAAGGACCCCGCAACGCGACGCGGTCGAGCGCGACGCGACGCAGGTCAACACCGGCGGGTCCGCCCTTCTCAGAACCGCAACCCACCCTGCAGCATCACGCTGCCGGATCGTTGCCGGTCCCCCTGCTCGCGCGCCAACCCGAGCCGCAAGGCGAACGAGCGGGTCGGCCACAGCGACAGCCCCGCGCGCAACTCGGATTCGTTGCGCGACAAGCCCACGCCATCGATCGGCAGCCAGTTGTCGAACGCCGTGAACGTGGCGTCGAACGCGTCGCCGTACTGGTGCAGCGCGTGGTGCCACGCCGCGCTCCCGTCGAGCTGCACCCACATGCCGTTCGACAACCGCCACGCACTTTGCGCACGGAGGCCCACGCCCGCCTGGGTGCGCCCGACCTGATGCTCGCTGGCCATGAGACCGAAACCGTAGCCGCCCTGCTCCGCGAATCCACCCTGGTCGAGCCGCTGATAGCGCACGTCCACGAACGGCGTCACGTCAGCCGCCGCCGCATGGAACGCGTAGCCACCCTCCAGCGAACCGGCGAGATAGTGGCCGGACGTACCGCTGCCGACCGGCGCCGCGAGGCCGCCGAGCAGCAGCAGGCGTTGCATGTCCTGGCGATACCAGCCACCGCCGACGCGCGCCGCGGCGTACCACGGTCCGCTGAACGCCCCGCCGTAGAGCATTAGATGGTCGGTCGAGGTGCGGTTGCGGTCCCACGATGCGTCGAGTTGGCCGTAGCCGCGGCTCTCGCCCACCGCGTAACCCAGCAGACCATGGGTACCGATGCGGAAATCCGCACCGACGAGGCCGCCATCGCTGCGGAAGGTCGCGCCGGCGTACCCGGAGCGCTGCAGGTCGCCCTGCCAACCCGCGTCGGCGTACCAGGCGCCGGCCTTGCTGCGACCGGCCAGCAGTTCGTCGAAGCGTCCCGACAGCGCCAGGCCATTCGCATCGATTTCGTCGAACAGCATTGCCGCGCTCGCGGCGTGCAACTGGCCGGACAGGCTCTGCAGGGTCGCGCGCGCGGCGGCAGGCGTCGGCGTGTGCTGGATGGCGCCCGCGCCCTTCACCACACCCGGCGGCAACGTCGCACCGGTCGCGATCTTGGTGTCGATCGCATCGAAGCCGGCCTGCACGCGCACCGCGGCCGATGCCGCGGCGGGTTCGGCGATCCCCAGCGTCTGTGCCGTTGCTTCGATGCTCAGGCTGGTCGTGTCCAGCCATACGCTGGTCGGCGTGTACTCGATCGAGGTCGAGAGAAACACACCCGGCGAAGTCGTGAGTTGCGCGAAGGTGCCATCGACGGTTTCGGCCTCCAGCACATCCTGGTGGTCGCTGGTGACGTAGTCGGGTTCCTCGCCCAGCACGTTCAACGTGCCGTCGAGCTGTGCGCTTCCGCTCACGTCGAGCTTGGAACCCAAGCTGATGGACAACGTGCCGGTGCCCGCCTGGGTGTAGTCGCCACCCACCTGCGTGTCGCCGCCCTGCACCACCACCGTGCCGGCGTTGCTGAGCTGTCCCGCGACGCCCGGCACCGCGTTCAGCGTGCCGAGTCCGCCGACCGCGACGTCGCCCGGCAGTGGGTTGGCGGCCTGCAGCGATCCGCCCAGCACCTGGGTGCCGCCGCTGTAGGTGTCGGTACCGGCCAGGATCAGCGTGCCCGTGCCGTCCTTGATCAGCCCGCCCGCGCCGCTGATGTCGTTGCTCCAGGTCGAGGTGATGTCGTCGAACGACACCGACACGTCGCCCCAGTTGAACTGCGCCGGCCCCTGCACCGCGCGCCCGACATCGAGTTCTCCGTAGCCGAACGTCGGGTTGGGTTGCGACCCCCCGAGCGGGTCGGCGGTGCCGAGGATGGTCTGGCGCACCAGGTCGTTGGTGAAATACGGGAACGCCTGCCACACCAGCGCGGCCGCGCCGGACACCTCCGGCGCCGCGAGCGACGTGCCCGAGACGATCCAGTACGTGGGATCGGTGGTGCCGGCAAGGGTGTCCTTGTCGAGCGCGATCACGTCCCCGGGCGCGGCGAGGCAATAGTCCATCGCGACGCCGCACTTGTTCGAGTAACTGGCGAGCTCGGTGGGATTGTTGCTGTCGACCGCCACGACTGTCAGCCAGCCCTTCTCCAGGTCGGGGGCGACGCTCGGCAGCGCCGCGATGGTGCTGGGATTCGCGTCGGAATCGTTGCCCGCGGCGAACACCACGAGACCGCCGTGCTGGTTCACGAACGGGCTGTAGGCATCGTCGAACGCCTGGTTCACGCTCGCGGAGCTGGTGTCCCAGGTGATGCCGCCCCAGGAGTTGTTCATCACGTCGACGCCGTAGGTGATCAGGTCGGCGTTGACCGAGGCGAAGTACGCCGCGTCCTGCTGCGTCACGACGCTGGGCGGCTGGCCGTGGTCGCTGGGCGAGTCGTCGGAAATGATCCGCGCCGAAACGAGGTCCGCACCCGGCGCGATGCCCCCGGGGAACTGGTCGAACGAGGTGCCGGCGGCGATTTCGGACACCCAGGTGCCGTGGCCGACGACATCGTCGACGCTGGTGTCGTTCTGGGAAGGATCGACGTAGATCAATTCCGCCTTCACCCGCCCCGCCACCGTCGGATTGCTGCGCATGATGCCGCTGTCGACGATGCCGAGGGTGATTCCGCTGCCATCGTAACCCGCGTCATGCGCGGGATAGGTATTGGTGAGCGAGAGGTGCGCGTCGCGGGGCGGCTGGTCGGTGCTCGAGGGTGGCGGTGGCGGCGGCGGCGGTGGAGGTGCCTCCGGGAGGGTGCGCACCCCGCCGTTGCCGCCACCACCGCAGGCGGCGAGCGCGCCGGCCAGGAGCCCCACCGTGATCCATCGGCCCGCATATCGAACCCAGGCCCGCGAAACATCGCACCGCATGAGAAACCCCCTCGTCCACTCCGAGTCCCGGGCAGCCATTGTGCACCGGCGTGGTGCGCCTGCCCAGCCTGTTTGCCGCGGCGCAACATCCACCCCATAATTTACGGAAGAGCGCTTCCATTCAAGCCGAAGCTTCTCCGCAATCCAGCTTAATTCAAGCGATACGTCCTTTTCTGGAGCCACATCTCATGTCCGACGTCATCATCGCCGCCGCCAAGCGCACCCCCATCGGGGCTTTCCTCGGCCAGTTCACCGGCTTTCCCACCCCGCAGCTCGGGGCCGCCGCCATCGGCGCGGCACTGCAACAATCCGGGGTCGAGCCGGGCGATGTCGGCGAGGTGCTGATGGGCTGCGTGCTGCCGGCCAACCTCGGCCAGGCGCCGGCGCGGCAGGCCGCGCTCGCGGCCGGGCTTCCGCCCTCCACCGGCTGCACCACCCTCAACAAGGTGTGCGGCTCGGGAATGAAGGCGATCATGCTCGGCCGCGACCTGATCGTCGCCGGCTCGGCCGACGTGGTGGTCGCTGGCGGCATGGAATCCATGACCAACGCCCCGCACATGGCGGCGGTACGCTCCGGCATCCGCATCGGCGAAGGCGCGCTCGTCGACCACATGATGTGGGACGGCCTGACCAATCCCTACGACGGCCAGTCGATGGGGACGTTCGCGGAGAACTGCGCCGACAAATACCACTTCACCCGCGAGGAACAGGACGCCTATGCAACCGAGTCCGTGCGCCGCGCCCAGGCCGCGGTGAAGGACGGGACGTTCGCGGACGAAATCACCACGGTGAGCGTCCCCTCGCGCAAGGGCGATGTGCAGGTTTCGACCGACGAAACGCCAGGCAAGGTCGACCCCGCGAAAATCCCGAATTTGAAGCCCGCCTTCCGCAAGGAAAACGGCACCGTCACCGCCGCAAGCTCGTCCAGTATCTCCGATGGCGCGGCCGCGGTGGTGCTGATGTCCGCGGAAAATGCCAAGGCGCGCGGCGTGAAGCCGCTGGCGCGCATCGTCGCGCACGCCACCCACTCCCAGGAACCGCAGTGGTTCACGACGGCCCCCGTCGGCGCGATCGACAAGGTGCTCAAGAAGGCCGGTTGGCAGGTCGGCGACGTCGACCTGTTCGAAGTGAACGAGGCGTTCGCCGTGGTTGCCATGGCGGCCATGAAGGAGCTCGGTATCCCGCACGACAAGCTCAACGTGCACGGCGGCGCCTGCGCCATGGGGCATCCAATCGGCTGCACCGGCGCGCGCATCGTGGTGACGCTGCTGCACGCGATGATCCATGCGGGCGCGAAGCGCGGCGTCGCTTCGCTGTGCATCGGAGGCGGCGAGGCGACCGCCATCGCGCTCGAAAGGACCTGAGCAATCCGCTCCTGGTTTTTAGCACCAGTGCGGCAACCGGTAACTGAACGTTATGTGTTCGTAAAATGGCTGAATGCTGGCGTTATTCTGCGGGACGCTGTTTAATAGCGCGGCCACTTCCGTGGCTATCCACGGCTCACCATCAGGAGACAGGCTCATGAAGTTCACCCGTACCGTACTCGCGTCCGCCTTGGCCGGCGCCATGGTTCTCGCGTTGGGCGCGTGCAGCAATCCGAACGA
>DASSNH010000300.1:0-6610 GCA_035701405.1 Rhodanobacteraceae bacterium | reverse complement strand
GCTTTTGTAGGTTGGGTTGACCCGGAACTTGTTCCGGGGAAGCCCAACGATGGGGTGTTGTCGCCCGTTCGCGTCAGGGAGTCCGCGCGTGTCCGCGGAACACGCGCTCGCGGAGCAATTCCTCGTCGTGGGTGTGCCGGTACGGGGTCAGCAGGTCGTAGCGGGTCACGATGCCCAGCAGCCGGTGGCCGTCGCGGCTGACCACCGGAATGCGGTCGCGCTTTTCCACCGCCATCCGGATGGCGATGCTCTGGCAGCTTTCTTCGGGAAATGCGGCCACCGGGTCGCCGCTCATGAGCTCGGAAAGGCGCGCCGCCCCGGCTTCGTCGTTTTCCAGCCAGCCGCGCAAGCGGTCGCGATCGACGATGCCGAGCAGGACGCCCTCCGCGTCCACAACCGGATACGCGCGATGCCGCTGGTCGACACCGAAGTACCGGTCCCGCAGATCCCGCACCGTCGCGTCCGCGCGAACGGCTTCCACGTCGGTCGTCATCACTTCCTTCACCGACATGTACTCCAGGCGATTGAGAGTGTACGGGCGGAAGATGTTGAGGCCGTGGCGGGCGATCTTTTCGGTCAGGATGGATCGCCGCATCAGGAACACGCTCGCCCCATAAGCTGTCGTGCAGGTGATCAGCAACGCCGGCAGCATGCTCGAATTGCCCGTCAGCTCCAGCGCGAACAGGATCGAAGTGAACGGCATTCGCATTACCGCGGCGAGCATCGCGCCCATCCCGAGCAACGGCCACAGCAAGGAATACGGGCCAGGGAAGAACAAGGCTTCCAATCCGCCAAGCCCTGCGCCCAGCGCCAGCAGCGGCGCCAGCGTGCCGCCCGACGTTCCAGAGCTCAGATAGACGATCCAGATGATCGCCTTGACGATCATGAAAACGATGATCGCGGTGCCGACGATCTTGCCGGTCAGGAGTTGGTAGATGATGTCGTATCCGACGCCGAGGGTCTGTGGATCGATCACGCCGCCGATCCCCACGACCAGCGCGCCGATCGCAGGCCACCACATCCAGTGGATCGGGAGTTTCCGGTACCCGTCCTCGACCTTGTAGACCAGGAACGTCACGGCGGTCGCCAGCAGCCCGGCCAGCAGGCCGCTGACGGCCGCCATGCCGAGTTCGGCGATGTCGAGGTGGAACTGGATCGGGATGGGGAACAGCGGCCCGGGCCCGATCAGGAACGGCCGGATCATGGCGGCCACGAAGCAGGCGATCGCCACCGGAATGGTGCTGCGCGGACGCATCTCGAACAGCAACAGTTCCACGCCCACCAGCGTCGCGGCGATCGGCGTCGCGAAGGTCGCGGACATGCCGGCGCAGGCGCCCGCCACCAGCAGCGTGCGCCTTTCGATCGATGTCAGCGAGAACACCTGCCCGATCAGCGAACCGACGGCGCCGCCGGTCATGATGATCGGCCCCTCGGCGCCGAACGGACCGCCGGTGCCGATCGCGACCGCCGCCGACAGCGGTTTCAGGATCGCGACCTTGGCCATCATCTTGCTGCGGCGGAAAAGGATGGCTTCCAATGCTTCGGGGATGCCGTGGCCGCGGATCCGGTCGGTGCCGTAGCGCGCCATGAAGCCGATGATCACGCCGCCGACCACGGGCGCCAGGATGATCACCCACCACGGTGCGTGCAATTCGGCCGGCGAGGTGAAGGTGAAATCCCATTCACCGGCGAACGCGAGGTGCGTCACCAGCCCGATGAGCCGGTACAGGATCCACGCGATGGCGGCCGCCGCGCCACCGATGAACAGGGCGATGAAGGACAGCTTGAGGATGCTGATGCTGGGCCGGAAGTCGCCCTCGTAGAGCGTGTCGCGCTTCCACTTTTCGTAGATGCGCAGGAACAGGCGGACCGGTGACGTCATGAGCGGCTGGGTTCCCCCTCGGGCGGGCGCATTCGACCCGCAACCGCACCAAATGTAACCACCGCATGCCCTCGACGCCAGTGGTGCTCCCCGCGTTTCCGGCGGGGAAGCGGCGTTTGCGCGATAATGGGAGGTCCAATTCGGAGTCCACCCGTCGCGACACCGGTCGCCACGCGCGCATCAGGAGAGCACCATGCAAGATTCTTTCGGGATCCGTGACATCCTCGAGGTCGACGGCAAGTCGTACCAGATCGCAAGCCTCGCGAAGCTCGGCGAGCAGTTCGATATCCGCCGCCTGCCCTACTCGATCAAGGTGCTGCTGGAAAACCTGCTGCGCAACGAAGACGGCAGCGAGGTGACCCGGGCGCAGATCGAAGCGGTGGCGCAGTGGGACCCGAAAGCCGTGCCGGACAAGGAAATCTCGTTCCTGCCTGCGCGGGTGGTGCTGCAGGACTTCACCGGCGTTCCGTGCGTGGTCGACCTTGCGGCGATGCGCGACGCGATGGTGGCGCTCGGTGGCGATCCGAAGAAGATCAATCCGCAATCGCCGTGCGAACTGGTGATCGACCATTCGGTGCAGGTCGACGTGTTCGGGGAAGCCGACGCGCTGGTCCGCAACGCCGAGATCGAATTCCAGCGCAACCATGAACGTTACGCATTCCTGCGCTGGGGCCAGAAGGCGCTGGAAGATTTCCGGGTGGTGCCGCCGTCCACCGGCATCGTGCACCAGGTGAACCTGGAATACCTGTCGCGCGTGGTGATGACCCGCGACATCGACGGCAAGACATGGGCGTTCCCCGACACCCTGTTCGGTACCGATTCGCACACCACGATGGTCAACGGCCTCGGCGTGCTCGGCTGGGGCGTCGGCGGCATCGAGGCCGAGGCCGCGATGCTCGGCCAGGGATCGTCGATGTTGATCCCGCAGGTGGTCGGCTTCCGCTTCACCGGCAAGCTTCCCGAAGGCGCGACCGCCACCGACCTCGTGCTGACGGTCACCCAGATGCTGCGCAAGCAGGGCGTGGTCGGCAAGTTCGTCGAGTTCTTCGGTCCCGGCTTGCAGCACCTGCCGCTGGCCGATCGCGCGACGCTCGGCAACATGTCGCCCGAATACGGCGCGACCTGCGCGATCTGCCCGATCGATGCGGAATCGCTCAACTACCTGCGCCTGTCGGGACGCGACGAGAAGCACGTCAAGCTGATCGAGACCTATGCGCGGGCGCAGGGCCTGTGGCACGACGCCAATGCGCCGGGAGCGGAATTCAGCACAGTGCTGGAACTCGACCTTGCGAGCGTGGTGCCATCGCTCGCAGGTCCCAAGCGGCCGCAGGACCGGGTGCTGCTCGCCGACATGCGCAAGAGCTACAAGGACACGATGCAGGTGCTCGGTTCGCGACGCGGCCCTCCGCAATGGGACAAGCAGAAGGAGCGATTCCTCAATGAGGGCGGCAGCACCGCGGTCGGCCGCACCGAAAGCCAGGAGGAATTCTCGCCGGACGTTTGCCCCCACGGCGACCACTGCGAACTCGAGGACGGCTCGGTGGTGATCGCCGCGATCACCTCGTGCACCAACACCTCCAACCCCGCCGTAATGATCGGCGCCGGGCTGCTGGCGCGAAAGGCCGCCGAGCGCGGCCTCAAGCCGCAACCGTGGGTCAAGACGTCCCTTGCGCCCGGCTCGAAGGTGGTCACCGATTACCTCGAGAAGACGGGCCTGATGGAAGACCTGCAGAAGCTCGGCTTCTACCTGGTCGGTTACGGCTGCACCACCTGCATCGGCAATTCCGGTCCATTGCCCGAAGACGTCAGCAAGAAGGTGACCGAAAACGATTTCGCGGTCGCCGCGGTGCTCTCCGGCAACCGCAACTTCGAGGGCCGCATCCACTCCGAGGTGAAGATGAACTACCTCGCCTCGCCGCCGCTGGTGGTGGCGTTCGCGATCGCCGGCACCATTGACATCGACCTGACCCGGCAGCCGCTCGGCAAGGGCAAGGACGGCAAGGACGTCTACCTCAAGGACGTCTGGCCGACCAACAAGGAAATCGCCGACCTCGTCGCCAGCTCCGTCAACGCCGGCATGTTCTCCAAGACCTACGGCGAAGTGTTCAAGGGCAGCAAGGAATGGAACGCGGTCGAGGTGCCCGAGGGCGACCAGTACGCGTGGGACGACAAGTCCACCTACATCAAGAACCCGCCCTATTTCGAAGGGATGGCGATGGAGCTGCCGACCCACGGTGACATCGAAGGCGCGTATTGCATCGGCCTGTTCGGCGACTCCATCACCACCGACCACATCTCGCCGGCCGGCGCGATCAAGAAGGACTCGCCCGCCGGCAAGTACCTGATGGAACGCGGCGTCGAGCCCAAGAACTTCAATTCCTACGGTTCACGGCGCGGCAACGACGACGTGATGGTGCGCGGCACCTTCGCCAACATCCGCATCCGCAACCGGCTGCTCGACAACGTCGAGGGCGGCTACACGATGCACGTGCCGAGCGGCGAGCAGATGACGATTTACGACGCCGCGATGCGCTACCAGAAGGAGGGCGAGTCGCTGATCGTGATCGCCGGCAAGGAATACGGCACCGGTTCCTCGCGCGACTGGGCGGCCAAGGGCACCCTGCTGCTCGGGATCGAAGCCGTGATCGCGGAAAGCTTCGAGCGCATCCACCGCTCGAACCTCGTCGGCATGGGCGTACTGCCTCTGCAATTCAAGGAAGGCGCGAACGCCGAGTCTCTCGGTCTGACCGGCAAGGAGACATACGCGATCACCGGCCTCGACAACGGCGACTCCAGGACCGCGCACGTGGTGGCGACGTCGAAGGACGGCAAGAAGACCGAGTTCGACGTGCACGTGATGCTCCTGACGCCGAAGGAACGCGACTTCTACAAGCACGGCGGCATCCTGCAATACGTTCTGCGCGATTTGGCCAAGAAGGCGGCATAGACCGGCAACACGGCTGTTGCAGGAGCGAGCACACGCCACAGGCGTGACCGCAACGTACGACCGCGGCCATGGGCCGCTCGTGCAAGCGCCCCGGCTTGTAGGAGCGCGCGATGGGCGCAGCCATGAACGCCGATCGCGGCCCTGGACCGCTCCTGCCGTCAACGGCCGGCGCTTGTCCACGTGGCGTTGTAGCACCTCCACTCGCCGCCCTCGCGGCGCCAGGCGGTGGTCATGGCGTAGACCGCGGACTGGTCGGGAAGCAGGTCGCCTTGCCTGCCGCCAGTCAGCACGAGGTTGAAGTGCGCGATCACGCGATCGCCCTTGCGGTCAAAGGTGATCGGGCCGATCAGGATGCCGGTCTTGTCCTGACGGAAGGCGCGCACGGCCAGCAGGCGGCGCAGGCCGCGCTGGTCGAGATCGCCTTCGTTGCCGGTGAAGTCGTCGCTGACGACGTCGAGCACTCCGGAGGTGTCGTTGGCACGGGCTGCCGTGGCAGCCGCCTCGATGGCGTCGTGGATTTGCTGCTCGGCCGGCGCGCGATGGCAGCCGGCGAGCAATGTCGCCGCCAGCAGCAACGCCATCGCGAAAGCGACCTGCGGCATTCGTGCGCGGAAGGACAAGGCGGGCATGGAAGTGGCGATCACGCGGACATCCCGTTTTCGGCATTGCGGCGATGCAGCTTGCCGCCCACATGCTTATCGTGTCCAATGCAGTCAATCCGCGCAACCGGCGAACGTACGGGAGGGAATAATGGCCGATCCGCGTCCCTGGCTGGCGAACTACCCGCCCGGCGTACCTGCCGAGATCGACACGTCCGCGTACGCGTCGATCGTGGCCATGTTCGACGAAGCCTGCGCGCGCCATCCGCAGCGCCCGGCGTATTCGAGCTTCGGCAAGACACTGACCTACGCGGAACTCGACCGGGCGAGCCAGCGGTTCGCGGCTTTCATGGCAGGCGAGTGGAGGCTCGGCAAGGGCGACCGCCTCGCGATCATGCTCCCCAACACGCTGCAATACCCGATCGCGCTGTTCGGCGCCCTGCGGGCAGGCTTGACCGTGGTCAACGTCAACCCGCTGTACACCGCGCGCGAGCTCGAACACCAGCTTGCCGATTCGGGCGCCACCGCGATCCTGGTGCTGGAGAACTTCGCCGCGACGCTCGCCAAGGCGATCGGCGCCACGCGTGTCGAGCACGTGATCGTGACCTCGCTCGGCGACCAGCTCGGCTTTCCCAAGGGCCTGCTGGTCAGCTTCGCGGTCAAGCACGTCAAGAAGATGGTGCCGGCCTGGTCGCTGCCGGGCCATGTGCGTTTCAACGACGTCCTGGCCAGGGGCGCCGGCATGCCGGTGCCGCAGGTCGAGCTGGGCCAGGATGACCTCGCCTTCCTGCAATACACCGGCGGCACCACCGGCGTCGCCAAGGGCGCGATGCTCACCCACGGCAACATGGTCGCCAATACCTTGCAACTCGCGACCTGGGTGGGCGACCTGTTCACGCGCGGCGAAGAACAGATCATCACGGCGCTGCCGCTGTACCACATCTTCTCGCTCACGGTGAACGCGCTGTTCATGACGTACTTTGGCGGCGAGAACGTGCTCATCACCAATCCACGCGACATCCCCGCCTTCATCAAGACGCTGAAGCAAAGCCGCTGGAGCGCGATCACCGGCGTCAATACGCTGTTCAACGCGCTGGTCCACCATCCCGACTTCTCGTCGATCGACTTTTCGAGGGTGAAGTTCTCGCTGGCCGGCGGCATGGCGGTGCAGCGCGCGGTGGC
>DASSNH010000299.1:0-11822 GCA_035701405.1 Rhodanobacteraceae bacterium | reverse complement strand
GGCGAGCTGGTCGTGGTCCCGGTAATTGCGGGTGAACAGGATCGCGCCGCTGACCTCCGGCGCAGCCAGCCGCACGCGATCGCCGTTCGTCAGTTCGGTGCCTTCGATCCCGATGATCAGCATGCGCAACGATCCCGTCGTGTGCCGTCAAACGCACGATCATACGGCATCGCGAGCGAGGCGCGGGATATCGCCGGCTGGAAGCCCTCGACGCGGATGAACGCGGATCAAAGCGGGATGACAGCTCCGTTTCATCCGTATTTATCCGCGTTCATCCGTGTCAAGAAGCATTCCGATCGAACAACGCGATCGACTCCACGTGCGCGGTGTGCGGGAACATGTCCATCACGCCGGCGGCGTCGAGGCGGAAGCCGTGTTCGCGCACCAGTGTGCCGGCGTCGCGCGCCAATGACGCCGGATGGCAGGAAACGTACACCACGCGTCGCACCGACTTGCCTGGCAGTTGCTTCAGCAGTTCGTCGGCGCCGCTGCGCGGCGGATCCAGCATCATGAGGTCCCACTCGGCGCGTGCCCATGCGCTGCCTCGCACGTCGCCGGCGAGGTCTCCCAGGTGGAACTCGGCGTTGGCGATGCCGTTCGACGCCGCATTCGCGCGCGCCCGCTCGATGAGGCCGGCATCGCCTTCGACGCCGGAAACCGAAGCCGCGCGGCGCGCGATCGGCAGGCTGAAGTTGCCGAGGCCACAGAACAGGTCCAGCACCCGGTCCCCGGGATCCGGCGCGAGCAACGCGAGCGCATGGTCGATCATCCGGCGGTTGAGGCGTGCATTGACCTGCACGAAATCCAGCGGGCGGAACGCGAGCTCGAGACCGTATTCCGGCAATGCATAGCGCAGGTCGACGTGTTCCGGCCACAGCGGCTGCACGCTGTCCGTGCCGCCGGGTTGCAGCATCACCGCAAAATCGTGCTCGCGGCCGAACGCCACGAGCCTGCCCCGGTCCGCCCCGGACAGCGGCTGCAGGTTGCGGAACACCAGCACCCGCGCCTCGTCCCCGGCCGAGAATTCGATCTGCGGAATGGAGGCCGCGGCATTCAGCGTGTTCAACATCGCGCCGAGTTCGCCCAGCCGCTCGCCAAGCGCCGGATCGAGCACGTCGCAATGCGCGAGGTCCGCGACGAAGCGCGGATCGCGCTCACGAAAACCCACCAGCGTCCTGCCCTTCTTCGCGACATGTTTGACCGACAGCCGTGCCCGCCGCCGGTAGGCCCAGGCGTCGGCCGTGAGCGGCTCGAGCCAGCGGGCCGGTTCGACGTGGCCGATCCGGGCAAAATTCTGCGCAAGCACGTTCTGCTTGGCGGCGATTTGCGCGGCTGGCGCAAGGTGTTGCAATGCGCAGCCACCGCAGACGCCGTAGTGCGGGCAGCGCGGCGCCACGCGATCTGCGGAGGCTTCGAGGATTTCCTCGGCGCGTGCCTCGTCGAAATGGCGATGCCGGCGGGCCAGGCGCGCGCGCACCCATTCGCCCGGCAATGCGTCGGCCACGAACACGGTCTTGCCATCGACATGGGCGACGCCGCGCCCGTCGTGCGACAGGTCGTCGATCGTGGCTTCGAAGGAATGTTCGCGCGGATTTTTCATCCGCGCATCTTGCCAGACGCGTCAAGCACGCCGGTTCAGAAACGTGCGTCGTCCGAAGCCGCGGCGTAGCCCAGGGTGACCGCACCGGTACCGACGTTGACCATGCCGGTGATGCTCATCACGCTCTGGTACAGCGTGACCTCCGCCGCGGCACAGGCTTCGACCAGTTCGCCGTACCCCGGCAACGCTTCGAGTTCGGCGAGTTCACCGCCGTAGCTGACGCACAACGCCGGCACCAGCAGTCCACGCTCGACCGCTGCGGCGGCATGGCGGAACAGCATCGCGGCGCCCTGCTCGAATCCGCGTACCTTCGCGACGGGCCGGGTTTCACCCTGGAAGCACTGCAGGATCGGCTTGATGTCCAGCGCGGTGCCGAGTGTCGCGCTGAGCAGGCCGACGCTGCGGTCACCCTTGCTGCGTCCGCGCGCCCGCAGGTAATGCAGGTCGCACGGCAGGGCGTACGCATAGGTCTGCGCGGAAAGCTCGCTCAGCCGTTCGCGCATTTGCCCGGCGCCAGCGTCCGCGGCGATCATCCGGGTGGCTTCCACCGCGCTCACGCCCTGGCCCGAGAACAGGCTGCGGGTATCGATCACCCGCATCATGAAAGGCGACTGGTTGCCGGCGCCCTGGCGGATGTCCCGATAGCTGCTGAGGATCGCGAAACTGGCCTGGGTCGCGTTCGCGAAGATCGGGCTGCGACTGGACGTCACCGTGAGGCAGAACACCGCGTCGTAGTCGAGCACCAGCCGCCCCAGGAACAGCTCGCGGATCGCGTCGACCGACAACGGCTCGGTTTCCGCCGCATGTCCGCGCTTGCCGAGTTCGCCCTGGAAATAGTGCCGGGTGGCGTCCGGATCACGCACATCGACGAACGTGTCGCCGTCGATGCGGATCGTGATCGGCAGGATCGTGATCTGGTTGTCGTCGATGAACTTGCGCGGTAGATCGCAAGTCGAGTCGACGACGATGCCGATGCGCATTGGCGTATTCCTCCCCTAAAGTCTTCGCGCCGCGCGATGTCTGTTTTCCGACGACCGCGGCTCAGGGTACGTCCGTGTGCTGGCCGGGATCACCACATGTCATTCTGGATTCCGGCTCAACGCACATTTTTCCTGTGTTGGCCGGGATGACGACATCCTGTCGTCATTTCTTCTGCCAGTTCCCCGAAGCATCCTGGTAGTACCATCCCGGGTGTGCCATCGCGATCCAGCGCTTGGCGAACGACTCGCGCATCCGTGACGCCCATTCCGTATGGCCGTTGGCGGCGGCGATCTCCTTGTACAGGTCCGCGCGGTCCGCGTTCTCGGCGGCGACGGCCCGGTTTGCCTGCGCGCGCTCGGGCAGCGGGATCTTCCGGGCATCGTGGATGGCGACGTCGCCGTTGTGGGTGAACCCGATCGCGCCGGAGTCGAGCAGCGCCTTGAGCGTCGACTTGTAGCGGCTGCGCATGCGCGCCATGGTCGCGTCGATGGCCGGCGTGTGGATGTCGAGGTCGGGCTGCGATTCCGCGGCGTTGGCGGCCGGGACCAGCGCATCCAGCACCCGCATGGCCAGCGGTTCACCGCCGAACCCGCCGGGCGACGAATCATCGTCCGAAGCCGGAGGCTGCGTGCTGCCGGCCGGCGCCGGCGAGGCCGCTCCCTCGGGACCGATGATGTTGCCGATGACCTTGTCGGCCGCCTTCTGCGCGGCCGCGGCCGGGAAATAGACGTTGATGGTGACGCAGCCAGCAAGCAGCGCCAAGGCGAGCGTCAGCGGGAAAGCTGTCTTGCGCATCACGAACCTCCATCGATCGGAATCTGCGGCGACTTGCCGCAGGCCTCATGCCTGCGCCGTCCCCGAAAGTGTACACGCAGCCGTCCGCGCCCCCGGTGGCTCACCTGATCACCGGACCGCCGCTCCTGGTGGCCTCCTCGAGGCGGTTGACCAGGGTCGCCCAGTCGACCTTCCGCTGGTGGCCGATCACGGTGATGTGCGGAAGGCCGCTGCCTTCCACGATCGTGTAACCGTCGCCATCGGGATTCGGGTCTGGCGTGATGCCTGCCATCGTGCACACGCCGTGGGCGAGCACGCAGCTCAAGCCGATCCGCGAATAACCGAAGGTCTTGAACAGGCGGAGCGCGATGCTCTGCAGGCCCCCGGCGATGCCGCCGCCACCGACCTCGGTCAGGCTCTTGATGGCGTGCTGGCTGATCTTGCCGCCGCGGTCGGTGGCGAGCTTCGCCTGGAACGCGACCGGCTTCCAGTCCACCAGTTGCAGTCCACTGATGTCGCCGTCCAGGCGGCCGGTGATCTGGCCGAAATCGAACACGCTGGTGACTTGGCCGAGGTCGAGTTGCCGCAGGTCGACGTCGGCGGCCATCCGCGGCTGGGCGCCGAACAGGTGCTGCAATTCCAGGTTGGTCACGCTCACCGAGCCGCCGAAGACGTCGAGCGACAGCCCGCCATCGAATACCAGGTCGTCGCCGCGCCAGGTGAGGTCCGGCACGGCGCCGCCGAGCGTGCCGCCGAACGAGGGCCAGCCGAACGCCGCGCACAAGTTCGGCAGATCCACGCCGGTCACCGCGAAGCCCGCCGAAAGGCGCGACTTTTCGGCGCCGGGCTGCCAGGCGAACCGGTTGAGCTGGAACGATCCGCCCAGCATGTCGATGGCGACCGGCTGTTGCAGGGTCAGCGCACCCGCCTGGTCCTCGAGGACCAGTTTCGCCGGACCGAACGGGATCCGGTACATCGACAACCCGTCCCAGGACAGGGTCGTGGCGGGACGCGACGCCTGCGCACGCCAATCGACCTTGCCGTCGAGACCGGACAGGCCGAGGCCGGCGCCATGGCTGTCGATGGAAACACCCCGCACGGTCAGGTCCAGCGCCTCGAGTCCGTCGCTGCCAAGGTCGATTGCACCCGCGAGGCTGCCCGAGGTGTCGACCTGCGAAAACCCGGTGATCGATTCGACGAACGTGGTTCCGTAGCGATCGTACGCTTGCGGGAGGCTCGCGGAGAACCGGTCGAGGTCCAGCTTGTCGAGGTTGCCCTTGCGGTCGAAGCCGATGCTGCCCGAGACGCGCAGCGCATCGTGGTCGTCGTAGTCGAGCGACTTGATCGCGATGCCCGTCGCTCCGAGCAGCGCGGCGACGTGGACGTTGGCCGGATGCGGCGGAAGAGTCGCGTACAGCGGCCCGAACAGCATCTGGCCGCCACGCAGTTCGCCGTCGAACATGATGCTGGCCGATGCGGACCCGCTTTCGATGCGGAAGCTGCCGTCGGCAGCGAGATCCTGCATCGCGATGTTGCCGGCCTTGCTGTCGAGGTTGGCGCCGGCGACCTCGACGCGACCGGAAATCCGCGCGCCTCCGGCGGCCAGGTCCATCGCCACGTCGCCACCGACGGTGCCGCCGGCGAGGCGCCCTTCCGGCCACGCCGACGCCAGCACGCCGCGCAACCAGGCGAGCGGCAGCCCGCTGAGGGTCATCTGGACGTGGCTCGCCTGGTCCAGTGGCATCAGTGCATGCAGGTTGCCCTGGCCCTGCCCCACATCGACCTCGAGGGTGCCGGCGGCCGGGTCCAACAGCACCGTGAGGTCGGCATCGGCGAAGGCGTCGCCCGGCGCGTGCCGCGTCGTGACGTGACCGACGAATTTCCACGCGCCGCTGCCGGCCCTTTGCGGTTGTCCGTCCAGGCTCAGCACCACGTCGTGCCAGCCCAGCGCCGGAACCGCCACCTTGGCGGCGTCCAGGTGCAGTTGCGGCATGCCATCGGACCCCGGCGCGATCGCCATCGTGACGTCGACCAGGCTGGCGCCCGGTAATTCCAGCGAGTCGGCCTGGAGGTGCAGCGCGGCCTGGGCACACGCGCAAACGAGCATCAGGCATCCCGCCACGATGTACTGGCGCCGACTTGCCACGACCACCCTTTTCCGGTAACAGTGACGCCGATTGTGCCAGCCCGCATCCGAACGGATGCCAACGAGGGCATGTTTCGCATGGAAGCCACTCCATTCAAGGTGCTCCTGGCCGAGGACGACCCGGTCAGCCGCGCCTTTCTGCGGGAAGCCGCGCACGCCTGCGGCGCGGCCGTCACCGACTGCGCGGACGGCGCGGAGGCGCTCGAGCTGGCGCGCGCGGATCGATGGGACCTGCTGGTCCTCGACCACCACCTTCCGGGCATGGATGGCGACGCCATCCTCTCAACCCTGCGGGCCGACCCCGCCGCGGCCTCGCGTGCGGCGCCGGCGATCGCCACGACCGCCGCGCGCGATGTCGATGCCGAAGCGCTCGGGTCGGCGGGCTTCGCGGAGGTATTGCCCAAGCCGATGCCGATCGCGATCCTGCGCGAGGCGCTGCGGCGCCACGGCTGCGGCGTGGACGCCCGGCTCGACGACGAGGACGCCTTGCGCGCATGCGGGTCGGCCACGGCCGTGGTCCGGTTGCGGCGACTGTTCGCCGAGCAGGAGTTGCCAAGGGTCCAGGAAGAACTCGAGCGCGTCGGCGACGACCTCCAGTCGCTGCGGCCAACCCTCCACCGGCTGCGGGCATCCTGCGGCTTCTGCGGCGCCAGGACGCTCGCCGAGGCGAGCGCGGCGTTGCACTACGCGATCGTGGATCCCGAAGTCGGTTCCGCCGGAGCCGCGCTCGATGCCTTCCGGGTCGCGGTCGCGGAGACGCGCGCCGCGCTGCACGCGCAGCTC
This sequence comes from Rhodanobacteraceae bacterium, assembly GCA_035701405.1. Classification (GTDB taxonomy): domain Bacteria; phylum Pseudomonadota; class Gammaproteobacteria; order Xanthomonadales; family Rhodanobacteraceae; genus 66-474. Next base: position 5,538 of record DASSNH010000299.1, on the reverse strand, counting down.
GACGCCGTGACCTAGCAACTGAGGATCGACTCCTGCTCGAAGCCGCTGTTGCGGAAAGTCAGGCCACGGAACGCCGTTCTGGTGTCCACGCCTGGGGCGAGCGGCGCCTCCCGAACACTTGGCAAGCAGCGATCACGGGCGATCGCTTGCAAAACTCTCGGCCAGCACCCGCCACGATTGCAGCCCGCGCGACCCCACCTGCCGCCCGATCAGGTTGCGCATCAGGCGCTTCAACGCGGCCAGATCCCGGGAGTCGGGGCACTCGCGCGCTGCCAGCGCCAGCAGCGCGGAACCGCGTATCCGCACCCCGTCGGGATGATCGGCGGCCGCCACCGCACCGGACTCGGGAAGGTAGTCGTACGATGCGCCGGCCTCGATGGGATCGCCTGTATCTGCCGCCACCCCGAGCTGCAATGCATAGCCGACCGCCGCCAGCAGGTCGCGCTCGAAGCAGCGCAGGCTCCATGCAAGCGACGATGTGTTCGGCAGTTCCTCGAGCAGCTCCTGATAACGATCGAACAGCCAGGCATGCGGATCGTTGCGCGCGGTGAGCCGCACCAGCAGCTCGTTGACGTACATCGCCGACAGCAGCGCATCGCCACGAAACGTTCGGGGCGCGCCGGCCGCTTCCACCGCCGCCAGCGTCGCGAGTTCGCCACGCCCTGCCCAGTCCAGCCACAACGGCTGCAACGGCTCCAGCAGTGATCGGGGCAAGCGCGCGCGGGCGCCCCGCACGCCGCGCGCCACCAGTCCAACCCGCCCGAAGTCGCGGCTGAATACCTCGAGAAGCAGGCTGGTCTCGCGCCACGCGCGGGCGTGCAGCACGTAGGCGGGTTGGCGGGTGATGCGCATTTACTGCGGGGAGCGGGAACGGGGAACGGGGAACGGGGAAGGCACACGCCGGCGCCCGTCCCTGTTCCCTGTTCCCTGTTCCCCGCTCTTATTCATACCCGAACTGCCTCAGCGCCGCATCGTCGTCGGACCAGCCGGCGCGCACGCGCACCCACAGCTTCAGGAATACTCGCCTGCCGAGCAGGTTCTCCATTTCCTTCCTGGCGGCGCTGCCGATCGCCTTGGCGCGGCGGCCGCCGGCGCCGATCACGATCGCCTTCTGGCCATCGCGCTCCACCCAGACCACCGCCGCGATTTCGGCGACGCCATCCTTGCGGTCCTCGAAGCGTTCGATCTCGACGGTGGTCGCATACGGCAACTCTTCGCCGAGTTGGCGCATCAATTGTTCGCGCACCAGCTCGGCGGCGAGGAAACGTTCGCTGCGGTCGGTGAAGGTGTCGCGGTCGTAGCGGGCTTCACCCTCGGGCAGCCGCGCCAGGATGCCACGTTCGAGATCGGCCAGGCCCGCGCGGCGCGCGGCGCTGACGAGGTACACCTCGTCCCACTCCCGTTCGCGCGCCAGGCCTTCCACGAACGGCAGCAACTTTGCCTTGTCACGTTGCTTGTCGATCTTGTTGACGGCCAGCAGGCGCGGCATGCCGCGTTCCGCCACGGCCGAGTACACGGCGGCGTCTTCCTCGTCCCACTGTCCGGCGGTAACCACTTGCACCGCGAGATCGGCGTCCGCGACGGCTGCATGCACGGCGCGGTTCAGGCTGCGGTTGATGGCGCGCTTGGCTTCGCGGTGCAGCCCGGGCGTATCGAGATAGAGGATCTGCCCGCCTGCGGGGTTGGCGATGCCGAGGATCCGATGCCGGGTGGTGTGGGCGCGCGGCGTCACGATCGAAAGGTGCGCGTCGATCAGCGCGTTCAACAACGTCGACTTGCCGACGTTGGGACGCCCGACGATCGCTACGCTGCCGCAGCGGAATGGGTCGCTCACGGAAAACTACGCTCCATCGAAAAGAGCATTGGACGCGGATTCATTCGGATGAAGGAAGAAGCATAGCTGCGGAGCTGTCCGTGCAATCCGCTTTCCTCGACGCCAGGGACGTCTTTCCTGAGCGAGCGCTGCGGATCCGTCAGGGTGCTTCGGATCCTTGGAGACCTTCCAATGCGGCTTCCGCCGCTCGTTGCTCGGCCGAGCGCCGGCTGCCACCGTGGCCGTCGAAGCGAGCGGCCCGCGGTTGCGTGATCACGCACACCACGTCGAAGCGCCTTGCGTGTTCCTCGCCGTGCTCGGCGACCAATTCGTACCGGGGCAGCGGCAGGCCGCGGCCCTGCAACCATTCCTGGAGGCGGGTCTTGGGATCCTTCCGCGGTGCCCCGGCATCGGCCACCGGCTGGGCGAATACGCCGCGCAGCCAATCCCGGCAGGCTGCGTAGCCGCCATCGCGGTAGATCGCGGCCACCAACGCCTCGAACGCGTCGGCGAGGATCGAAGCGCGCCGGAATCCGCCGCTCTTCAGCTCCCCGGAACCTAGCCGGAGTTCGTTGCCGAGATCCAGGTCGCGTGCGCGTTCCGCGAGTGCGGGTTCGCTCACCAGTTGCGCACGCAGGCGCGAGAGCTCGCCTTCGTCGGCACGTGGACGCGCGTCGAAAAGCATCTCCGCGACCACCAGGTTGACCAGCGCGTCGCCGAGGAATTCCAGCCGCTCGTTGTGGGGACGCCCGGCGCTGCGGTGGGTGAGTGCGAGGCGGAGCAATTCCTCGTCGGCGAAGCGGTAGCCGAGCTTCACGTTATCCCGGCGTCGCCGCCTGCAGGGGCACCGACTTCTCGAAGTGCAGCAGGAAGTCGATGTTGTAGATCCAGGGGATCTTCTTGTCGTAGCTCAGCTTCAGGCTCGAACCGCCGTTCGGCGTCCTTTGCACGTGGACGTTGCCCTCGGCGATGTCCTCGTCGGCGAAGTACTGGGACAACTGTTGCGTATCCAGTTGCCGGCGGATCTCCTCGGGACTCATCCCGCTCGACGCCGTCTGCGAGGCAACGGTATTCATCGCCTTCGCCACGTTGAAGTAGTCGATGTAGGCCGGTACCAGTTTCATCGCCGTGTAGATGAAGAACGCGGCAAGGACCAGGACAATCACGAACCCGATGAGGGTAATGCCCGATTGACGTTTCATGGAGTCGCCCCCTTGACCTGCTGTTGAGATTCCACCCGCTTCCCGGCCGCGCCACAACGCGCGCCGGCCGCGGCATCCTGCCGGGCCAGCAGAGCTTAATGCAAGACGGGTGCCGGTGCGGTACGCGCCACATGCCGGCGCGTCAAATCGTGACCGGCGTCCACCGGCAGTGGCATTCCCACGACTCCCTCAATCCAGGACGGTACCGATGCGGTGCCAGTCTGCGAGGCTGAACCAGATGAAGAAGGCCTTGCCGGCAAGGTTCTGCTCCGGCACGAAGCCCCAGTAACGGCTGTCCTCGCTGTCGTCGCGGTTGTCGCCCATCGCGAAGTACTGCCCTTGCGGCACCACCCACTGGCACCCGCCCTCCGGCAGCCGGGTGCCGCCCGAACCGATGCAGTGGTAGGGCTCGATGTAACCGAACTGCAGGATCTGGTGCTTGACGCCGCCAAGGTCCTCCTCGTGCAGCGTCACCGGCGCCATCATCGGATTTTCTTCCATCCGGATGCTGACCTTGTCGGTGCCGCGGTACGGGCCGATCAGGTTCTGCGGCATCGGCTTGCCATCGATGAAGACCTGCTCGCCGCGGACCGCGACGGTGTCGCCCGGCAGCCCGATGATGCGCTTGATGTAATCCTCCTGCGGCACCGGGGTGGTACAGGCGCGATCGCCCCCGCGCACCACCCGGCCATCGGGGAGATGGCAGGTGTAGCCCGGATAGCGGAACACCACGATGTCCCCGCGCTTCGGCTCGCCGATACCGACGATCTTGGTGTCGGTGACCGGGAGCCGCAAGCCGTAGGCGAACTTGTTCACCAGCACGAAGTCGCCCACCAGCAGGGTCGGCATCATCGAGCCCGAGGGAATCCGGAACGGCTCCAGCAGGAAGGTGCGGAACAGCAGCACCGCGAGGATCACGGGGAAGAACGAGCGCGCGTAATCGACGAGTACCGGCTCGTGGGGCTTCTGGTCTTCGGCGGCCGCGCGCGCCTTCCGGCGCCTGGCAAAGAACAGCCAGTCGACGAACCAGATGACGAAGAACGCGCCGGTGATCAGTACCAGCGCCAGCGCGAAATCCGATGTCCTGTACCAGATGTACAGGCAGATGGCGACGATCGCCACCAGCACCACGGTACCCCAGGCATCTTTCTTCACTGCGTGATCCTTGTATGCGCGCCAGCCATCGTCATGCCGGCGCGGGCCGGCATCCAGTGTCTTTGGTCATTGGGGCGACTCCGTCTCCGGTGGCATCCCCCCGGATGCCGCCCTTGCGGGCGGCATCGACCCCCTTCCTTTGGAAGGGGGTATTCGGCTCCGAGCCCTGCTCCCCGTTCCCTGTTCCCTGCTTCATTTGTCGGTCCGCAGCACCGCCAGGAACGCTTCCTGCGGAATCTGCACCTGGCCGACTTGTTTCATGCGTTTCTTGCCTTCCTTCTGCTTCTCCAGCAGCTTCTTCTTGCGCGAAACGTCGCCGCCGTAGCACTTGGCCACCACGTTCTTGCGCAGCGCCTTGACCGTGGAGCGCGCGATGATCTGCGCGCCGACCGCGGCCTGGATCGCCACGTCGAACATTTGCCGCGGAATCAGCTCGCGCATTCGTTCCACCAGGTCGCGGCCGCGCCGGTCGGCCTGCGCACGATGCACGATCAGGGAAAGCGCGTCCACCCGGTCGCCGTTGATCAGCACGTCCACCCGCACGAACGGACCCGCCTCGAAGCGGTCGAAGTGGTAGTCCATCGAGGCGTAGCCGCGGCTCACCGATTTCAGGCGGTCGAAGAAGTCGAGCACCACTTCGGCCAGGGGCAATTCGTAACTGACCCGCACCTGGCTCGCGAGGTATTGGATCGAGCGCTGCACGCCGCGCTTTTCCTCGCACAGGGTGATGACGTTGCCGACGTACTCCGCTGGCGTCAGGATGTCGGCGACGATGATCGGCTCGCGGATCTCCTCGACCTCGTTGGCGGGTGGCAGCTTGGCCGGGTTGTCCAGGTCCAGCACGCTGCCGTCGCTGCGCAGCACCTGGTACACGACCGTCGGCGCGGTGGTGACGAGATCGAGGTCGTACTCGCGCTCCAGACGTTCCTGCACGATCTCCATGTGCAGCATTCCCAGGAAGCCGCAGCGGAAACCGAAGCCCATCGCCTCGGACGACTCGGGTTCGAAGAACAGCGCCGCGTCGTTCAGGCGCAACTTGTCCAGCGCCTCGCGCAGTGCCGGGAAATCGTCGGAGGCGACCGGGAAGAGGCCGGCGAACACGCGCGGCTGCATGTGCTGGAAGCCCGGCAGCGGCTTCGGCGCCGGATCGGAGGCGAGGGTCAGGGTGTCGCCGACCGGCGCCCCGTGCACGTCCTTGATCGAGGCATTGACCCAGCCCACCTCGCCGGCGCCGAGCCGCGACGATTCCTTGCGCTTGGGCGTGAATACGCCGACGTTGTCCACCTGGTGGCTGCGGCCGGTCGACATCACCTGCAGCTTGTCGCCGGGCTTGATTTCGCCCTGCATCACGCGCACCAGCATCACCAC
>DASSNH010000298.1:0-26968 GCA_035701405.1 Rhodanobacteraceae bacterium | reverse complement strand
GGAAGAAGAAGTGCCCGCTCATCTCGCCGGCGAGCTGCGCGCCGGTTTCCCGCATCTTGGACTTGATCAGCGAGTGACCGGTCTTCCACATCAGCGGGCTGCCGCCGGCCTGCAGGATCAGCGGCTGCAGGTGCCCGGTGCACTTCACGTCGTACAGGATCGTCGCGCCCGGATTGCGGACCAGCACGTCCTGCGCGAACAGCATCAATACGCGATCGGGATAGATGATCTCGCCATCCTTGGTTACGACGCCCAGGCGGTCGCCATCACCGTCGAAGGCTAGGCCGAGGTCGGCGCCGGTCTTCTGGACCGTCAGGATCAGGTCCGAGAGGTTCGCCGGTTCGGACGGATCGGGATGGTGGTTGGGGAACGTGCCGTCGACGTCGCAATACAGCGGGACCGGTTCGCAGCCGATCGCGTGCACCACGGCCGGCGCGGTATTGCCGGCGATGCCATTGCCGCAATCGACCACGACCTTCAGCGAGCGCCCGGTCTGGATGTCCGAAGCGATGCGCTCGACGTATTCGGGGGCAATGTCGTATTGCCGCAGGTTGCCCTCGCCCTCGGCCAAGCGTCCCTCGACGATACGCTGGTACAGGTCCTGGATCGCCGCCTCGGCCAGCGTTTCGCCGCCGATCACGACCTTGAAACCGTTGTAGTCCGGCGGATTGTGGCTGCCGGTCACCGACACGCACGAACCGGTGTTGAGCTGGTACGCCGCGAAGTAACTGACCGGCGTCGGCACCGCGCCGATGTCGATCACGTCCACCCCCGCCGCGCGCAGTCCTTCGATCAGGGCGTCGGAAAGATCGGGTCCCGACAGGCGGCCATCGCGCCCGACGACAATCTCCGCGAGTTCCTTCTCGCGCACGGCGCTGCCGATCGCGCGGCCGAGCTGCCGCGCGACGCCCGTGCTCAGCGTCTTGCCGACGACGCCACGGATGTCGTAGGCGCGGAAGATGCCGCGATCGGGCAGCGAGTTGTCGAGCTGGACCGCAGCCGCCGCCGCGGCCGTGTCCGCCTGCTCCGGCTCGGTGACCGGCTTGGGCGTGGGCGCCGGCGGCCGGGGTGCCGCCGCGATGACGTCCGCCAGCGCCGGTTCCTCGGCCGATGCGGCGCCGCCGAGGCGCACGCGCAGGCGCGGCCGCCACCACAGCAACGCGATCCCCAGAAACAAGGCGACCACGGCGAGCGCCAGTGCGGGAATGAGCGAGCGGGTGATGGGCAACCAGTAATCGGGCGGCGCCGAGGTGATGACGAACAGGCTGTGGGGAACGCGTACCCCCACGTCATCGTCCAACGAAGGACCATGCTCGCCGACACTGTCCAGCAGGACGTCGCCCGACTTGCCCGTCTGGCGCAACTCCAGCCGGCCGGCGCTGATTCGCGGGGTGCTCATGGCGATGCGCATCAGCGAATCGCGGAAATCGACGGTCGCGTACGCCAGCACATTGCCATCGGGCCCGACGATGGGCCCGGCGAAACTCAAGATGCGCGCCACCGGCGACTGGGCGGGGCCGAGTTCATCGTCGCTGAGCGCGGACATCAGTTGCGCCGCGCGCGCATATCCGAGGTCCTGCAGGTTTCCGTGCAGTACTTCGTTCAACTGCGCGCTGTAGAGGGTCACTTTGGGCGCGCCATCGATGGCGGCCTGGACCTGCTTCGCGGCAGCGGCCAGCGACTCCGGGCCAGCGTCGGTCGCGAGTTCCGCCACTACCGCCGGCTGCGCAAGTGCCCGCGCGACTTCCGCGCGTTTGTCCGCGACGATCGCGGTGATCTTCTGCGCGGCCTCCTGCTTGCCGCGTGCCAGCGCCTGGGTTGCCGATGCCTGGCGGGTGATCTGCCACGTCTGCCAGCCCATGAACAAGCCGAACAACAGCAGCAGGGTGCCGAGCGCCAAGGCGATGTCGGCCGCGACTTCGGCCAACCCGCGACGCAAGCTGAGGCGCGCACGCACCGCGCGCGCGGCAGCCTTCACGTTCGGGGATTTCCTCACCGCCGATTTGTCTGCCATGTCGTCACGCGACTCCCGTGGAGCCGAACCCCCCTGCGCCGCGTCCACTCGCAGCGAACTCATCGACAACACGCCAGGCCACCCGCGCCACCGGCACCACCATCAGCTGGGCAATGCGGTCCCCGGGCCGGATGGTAAAGGGCAGTTTCCCGCGGTTCCAGCAGGAAATCATCAGCGGCCCCTGGTAATCGGCATCGATCAACCCGGTCAGGTTGCCCAGCACCAGGCCGTGTTTGTGGCCGAGGCCCGAACGCGGAAGGATCAGCGCGCACCAACCGGGATCGGCGATGTGGATCGCCAGTCCCGTCGGCACCAACGCGCTGTCGCCAGGCGACAACACGATGTCGACTTCCGGCGCCGCGCGCAGGTCCATCGCGGCGCTGCCGTCGGTGGCATATGCGGGCAGCGGAATGCTGTCGCCGAGCCGCGCGTCGAGCCGCTTGAGGTGCACCGCGACCTCGCCGCCGGGCATGCCGGCCCTCATGCCCGTCTCCGTGCGTGGAAACGCCGGGCGACGCGGTCCACCAGCGCTTTCGCGAGTTCGACCTTGGAGGCGCGCGGCAACGCCTCGCTGCCGCCCGGCCAGAAAAGCTCGACGGCATTGTCGTCGACGCCGATCCCCACGTGCTCGCCGACGAGGTTCGCCGCCAGCATGTCCAGCTTCTTGCGGACGAGCTTGGCGCGCGCGTGCTCGGCGAGCCGATCGGTTTCGGCGGCGAAGCCGACCACGAACGGGCGCGCCTCGCGGGCGGCCACTTCGGCGAGGATGTCGGGATTTTCGGCAAGCGCCAGCACCGGCGCGCCCGTGCCCTTCTTGATCTTGCGCGGCGAGTATTCGGCGACCCGCCAGTCGGCGACCGCCGCGGTCGCAATGAAGATGTCGGCGTCGCGTACGGCTTCCAGCACCGCATCGCGCATCTGCAGCGCGCTTCGCACATCCACCCGGAGGGCGACTTTCGCAGGCGTCGCCAGCGCCACCGGCCCCGCGACCAGCGTGACGTCGGCACCCGCCAGCGACGCGGCTTCCGCGATCGCGAAGCCCATCTTGCCGGAGCTGCGATTGCCGAGGAAGCGTACCGGATCGATATCCTCGTAGGTCGGCCCGGCCGTCACGACGACCCGCAGGCCGGCCAACGCCCCCCCCGCCCGTTCAGACGATTCCACGCAACCACCCCTCGACCGTCATCGACACTACTCGGTCATGCAACATGCATTCCAGCAGGCGCCAGCAACGCCTGCACCAGTTGCTGCGGTTCGAGCATCCGGCCGGGGCCGGACTCGCCCTCCGCAAGCGGACCATTGGCGGGCCCGAGCACCGCGACGCCGCGTTTGCGCAAGGTGGCGACGTTGGCCTGGGTCGCGGGGTGCAGCCACATCCGATGGTTCATCGCCGGTGCCACCGCCAGTGGCGCGGTCGCGGCGAGGCACAACGTGGAGAGCAGGTCGTCGGCGAAACCATGTGCGAGCTTGGCCAGCGTGTCCGCCGACGCCGGTGCGACCAGGATGGCATCGGCCCAGTGCGCGAGTTCCAGGTGCCCCATGCCCATCTCCGCGGCTTCGTCCCACAGCCCGCTGCGCACCGCCTGCCCCGACAGCGCCTGGAAGGTCAGCGCGGTCACGAAGCGTTCGGCGCCGGCCGTCATCACCACCCGCACTTCCGCACCGGCATCGCGCAGGCGTCGCACCACTTCGCAAGACTTGTACGCGGCGATGCCGCCGGAGACCCCGAGCAGAACGTGCCGATTTTCGCTGGGGCGATGATCGCTTGCGTTCACGTCGGAATCCGCTGACAGGACGGCAGGCGGCTAGCTTACCGGATTCCGGCATTCCGACCGCTGTGCCCGCGCCTGCATGCCGTCGACCATCATCGGGCCGCTTGTATGCAAGCGCCACCGGCAGGCAACATGACCATCAAGGATTGGCCCGAAGACGAACGTCCGCGCGAAAAGCTCCTGGCGCGCGGCGCCGCCGCGCTCACCGCGGCCGAGCTGCTGGCCATCCTGCTGGGCAGCGGCATCCGCGGCGCCAGCGCCGTGGACATGGGACGCACGCTGCTGGCGCAGGCGGGAAGCTTGTCCGCGCTGCTCACGAGCGACCTGGCCGCACCGGGACTCGGTTCCGCCAAACGCGCGCGCCTCACGGCCGCGCTGGAACTCGCGCGGCGCTGCCTCGGTGAAGAACTCACCGCGCGTCCGGCGCTGACCAGCCCCCGCGACAGCGCCGCGTTCCTGAAGGCGCAGCTCGCCCACAAACCGTACGAAGTCTTCGCCTGCCTGTTCCTCGACAACCGCCATCGGGTGCTGGCCTTCGAGGAACTGTTCCGCGGCACGCTGGATGGCGCGAGCGTGCACCCGCGGGAGGTCGTGCGCGCGTCGCTCAGGCACAATGCGGCGGCCGTGATCCTGGCGCACAACCATCCGAGCGGCGTGGCCGAACCCTCGGCGGCGGACCGCAACATTACCCACCAGCTCCGCGACGCCCTGCAACTGGTCGGCGTGCGGGTCCTCGATCATCTGGTGATCGGCGCCGGCGAACCGACCTCGATGGCAGCCCGCGGACTGATCTGAGCAGCGCCGCGGGGACGCCGATCTCGCGAGCCCTTTGACATCCTTCGCCCATTCGCCGTCAGTTATTCACAACACGGTGCCACAAGCGCTTGGCCGCTGCTTTTATGGTCCTTTCGTTAAACGACACGTACATTGTTGATACGCTTGGATATCCCTACCTGACTGGCAACCCAACGCCGCATCCGCCGCCGTTGCACCCTGATCCGCAAAACGGATGTCCACCAAGTTATCCACAGGCCTGCATTTGGTCGACGTGAACGGCTGCGCTACGATGGCGATTCGCTGTCCCGACTCCCGCCCCCTCGTGAAAGACCTCCTGAGTTCGCTGCTGCTGCGTGCGCTCGAAAGCCTGCACCGGGAAGGGGCGGAGGAAGCCGCGGCCCCCGATTTCGTGATCGAGCGCACGCGTTCGCGCGAGCACGGCGACTTCGCCTGCAACGTCGCGCTGCTGCTGGCCCGGGCGCAGGGCCGCAAGCCCCGCGACGTCGCCGCTGAGATCATCGGCGTCCTGCCCGAAAACGACGTCGTCGCGCGGGTCGAAATCGGCGGCCCGGGCTTCATCAACTTTTTCATGAGCGACGCCGCCTGGCAGGAGGAAATCCGCCGTGTCTTCCACCAGGGGATGCAGTACGGCCACAGCCAGGTCGGCAACGGGCGGGCGGTAGGGGTCGAATTCGTGTCGGCCAACCCGACCGGACCCCTCCACGTCGGCCACGCCCGTGCGGCCGCGATCGGCGACACCCTGGCGAGGCTGCACTCGGCGACCGGCTGGAAGGTCTATCGCGAGTATTACTACAACGACGCCGGGGCGCAGATCCACAACCTCGCGCTGTCGGTGCAGGCGCGCCTCAAGGGCATCGAACCCGACGACCCGCGCTGGCCCGCCGACGGTTACCGTGGCGACTACATCCGGGACATCGCCCGGGACTACGCGAGCGGGACGGCCGTGCAGTCCGACCACCCGCGCGGCGACTACAACCGCGAATACACCCGCGAACTGGCCCGGGACGACGTCGCCGAAACTGCGCCCGACGCCGGCGCCCCCCGCGTGCCCGCCGGGCAGGACCCGGACGACCTCGATGCGATCCGCGATTTCGCGGTGGCGTGGTTGCGCCGCGAGCAGGACGAAGACCTGCGCGTGTTCGGGGTCGAGTTCGACACCTACTTCCTCGAGTCGTCGCTGTACTCCGAAGGCGCGGTGCAACGGGTCGTGGACCGCATCGCGCAGCAGGGACATTGTTACGAGGAAGATGGCGCGCTGTGGTTGCGCAGCACCGAATTCGGCGACGACAAGGACCGCGTGATGCGCAAGTCCGACGGCGCCTGGACGTATTTCGTGCCGGATGTCGCCTACCACCTTTCCAAGTGGGAGCGCGGCTACAAGCGTGCGATCACCGAGCTTGGCGCCGACCACCACGGCTCGCTGGCGCGGGTCCGCGCGGGCCTGCAGGCGCTCGACATCGGCATCCCGCGGGATTGGCCGGAATACGTCGTCCACCAGATGGTGACGGTGATGAAGGGCGGCGAGGAGGTGAAGATCTCCAAGCGCGCCGGCAGCTACGTGACGCTGCGCGACCTCATCGACATGGCCGGCCTCGACGCCACGCGTTACTTCATGGTCGCGCGCAAGAGCGACTCGCAACTGGTCTTCGACATCGACCTCGCGCGCTCGCAGACCAACGACAACCCGGTCTACTACATCCAGTACGCCCACGCGCGGGTGTGCTCGGTGCACCGCCAGATGCACGAGCGCTCGATCGTGTTCGAGGAACGCAACGCGTTGAAGCACCTCGGCCGCCTGGAAAGCACGCAGGCACGCGACGTGATGGTCGAGATCTCGCGCTTTCCGGAGATCGTCGCCGCCGCGGCCGCGAACTTCGAGCCGCACCTGCTGGCGCAATACCTGCGCGAGCTGGCCGGCGCGTTCCACGTCTGGTACAACGCCGAACAGTTCCTGGTCGAGGATGAGGGCTTGCGCAACGCGCGGGTGGCGTTGGCGTACGCGGTTCGGCAGACCATCGCGAACGGACTCGCGATGCTGGGCGTCTCGGCGCCCGAATCGATGTGACCTGCTTCCCCGGGTGCCGCCTGTTTTGCGCCGAGGCTTCGCTCCCGAAACTTCCGCGGAGCAACTGCAAACGGCTTTTTCCAGCCGCCGGGCTGGCGCGAAGCAGCGTCCCGCAGGATGATGCAGCGCGGCGGTTCCTTTTCGACATTTGACGCGACCCCCCGCGGGCCGCACGAGGATGACAGTGGCAAATCAACGCAACGGCAGGCAGGCCGTACGCAATGGGCGCTCGGGCATTCCCGGATGGGGCTTGTTCCTGGGCGGGGTAGTCGTCGGCCTCGTGCTGTGCGCGATCGTGGTATGGAGCGGACACCTTCCCAGCCTGCGGCGCAACGACCAGCCCCAGGCGAATCCGAACGCCGTCGCGGAGAAGGGCAGCTCGCCCGGCATCGCCGGCAGCAGCACGGCTTCCGGCGCGTCGCAGTTCGACTTCTACAAGGTGCTGCCCGAAAAGGAAGTCGTGATCCCGAGCACCGAACTCTCGGCAATGGCCAAGGCCGAACAGCAGAAGGCCGCGGCCGCCAACAACGCGAGTGTCGCCGCGCCCACCTCCGAAACCGCAGAGCCATCGGCGCCGGGGGGTTACGTGCTGCAGATCGGATCGTTCCCCGACGCGGGCAAGGCCGAGGCCGCCAAGGCCAAGCTGGCGCTGCAGGGTTTCACCGCGCACGTGCAGACCATCACCCTCGACGGACAGACCTGGAACCGCGTGCAGATCGGTCCCTTCGCCTCCGCCACCGAGCTGCAGCGCGTTCAGAAGCAGTTGGCCGACGCCGGGATCCATGCGATCCCGTTGAAGGAAAAGTAGGACGGAGTCGGTAGCGGGGGCGGGGATCCGAGCGCGTATCGCGGTGCCGAAACCCGCTCCGATACGCCCACACCACCCATCCCCGGTACCGGGTCGGTCGCCGGATTGCTCCAAGCGATGGAAGAGACGCACATGCAAGGAAAAACCATCCTCGTCACCGGCGCCTCGGCCGGTTTCGGTGCCGCGATCGCGGCGAAATTCGCGGAGAACGGCTGGCGCGTCATCGCCTGTGCACGGCGCGTGGAACGGCTCGCGGCGCTGGTCGAGCGTTTCGGTTCCGAACGCGTCCACCCGTGCGCGTTCGATATCCGCGATGAAGCCGCGCTGCGTCGGGCGCTGGACTCGCTGCCGGAAGCCTTTGGCGACATCGACGTGCTCGTGAACAATGCCGGCCTCGCGCTGGGCACCGCCAGGGCGCAGGACTGCGATCTCGCGCAATGGCGGCAGATGATCGACACCAACGTCACGGCGCTGGTCACGCTGACGCGCCTGCTGCTGCCGAAGCTGGTCGAGCGTCGCGGCGCGATCGTCAACATCAGCTCCATCTCCGGCACCTATCAGTACACCGGCGGCAACGTGTACGGGGCCACCAAGGCGTTCGTCACGCAGTTCTCGCTCGGCCTGCGCACCGACCTGCACGGCACCGGCGTGCGGGTGAGCAACATCGAACCCGGCATGGCCGAAACCGAGTTCACCCTGGTGCGCACCGGCGGCGACCAGGCGGCCTCCGACAAGCTGTACAAGGGCGCGCATCCGATCACCGCGGGAGACATCGCCGACGCCGCGTGGTGGATCGCCAACCTGCCGGCGCACCTCAACGTCAATCGCCTCGAAATGATGCCGGTCAGCCAGTCGGCTGCAGGGCTGCAGGTCGCGCGCCAGGGCTGACCCGCCAGCCGCGCCGATCGCGTTCCAAAAAGCTATACACTCGGCTCGTCAGGCTGTCCATGTGCCGGCGGGACCGGCGGGGCACGAACGTGGCGGAATGGGTCGCCTTTTTCCACGAACTGCGGCGCCGGCACGTATGGCGGGTCGCGGCCGCGTACGCCGTCGCGGCGTGGCTGTTGGTCCAGGTCGCGACGCAGGTATTCCCGTTCTTCGACGTCCCGAACTGGGTGGTTCGCGTCGTGGTGTTGTTGCTGGCGCTGGGTTTCCCGGTGACGGTGGGACTCGCCTGGGTGTACGAGCTCACGCCGGACGGGCTTCGCCGCACAGAACCCGCCAACCCCCACGGGGTCCATTCCACCCCCGCGGCCCGGCGGGTCAAGAGGAAGCTCAACACGATCCTCATCACGCTGCTGGTGATCGCGGTCGCGGTGCTCGGCGCGCGTCTGCTCGTGTTGCAACGTGCCCCGGCAAGGGTTGCCGCGTCGCCGCCGGCCCAATCGCCAACGGGCACCGGCACTGCCGTACAGCCCGCGCAACCGATTCCCGCCCGCTCGGTCGCGGTGCTGCCGTTCCAGAACCTCAGCGACGACAAGGGGAACGCATATTTCGCGGCTGGCATGCAGGACCTGATCCTGACCAAGCTGGCCGAAATCGGCGACCTCAAGGTCATCTCGCGCGCATCGACCCAGCAGTACGCGACCCGCCCGGCCGACCTGAAGGTGGTCGGGGATCAATTGGGCGTCGCCGCGATCCTCGAGGGAAGCGTGCAGCGACAGGGCAACCAGGTCCTGATCAACGTGCAGTTGATCGATTCGAGGACCGATTCGCACCTCTGGGCGCAGGCCTACCACCGCACCCTCGACGACGTCTTCGGCGTCGAGGGCGAAGTGGCGGACAAGGTCGCGCAGGCGTTGAAGGCCACGCTGTCGCCGGACGAAACGGCCAAGCTGGCGGTCGTCCCCACCCACGACCGCAAGGCCTACGACCTGTACCTCCGCGCCGAGTACCAGGCGGACAAGGGCTTCACCAATTACGACACCGCCAGCATGAAGGCAGCCATCCCGCTCTACCAGCAGGCGGTCCGGCAGGATCCCGAATTTGCGCTGGCCTACGCGCGGCTTTCCTACGTGCAGAGCCAACTGGCCTGGTTCGGACGGATGGACACCGGCGGGCAGCGCTTGATCGCGGATGCGCGCGCCAACGCCGAGCGGGCGCTGGGCCTCGCGCCATCGTTGCCGGCCGCGCACCTCGCCCTCGGTTTCAGCGACTACTGGGGCCATGGTGACTACGGCGCGGCGCTGAAGGCATTCGCCGCGGCGCTCGCACTGCGCCCGAACGACGCGGCCACGCTGGCGGCGCAGGGCTTCGTGCAGCGCCGGCAAGGCCGGTTCGACGCCGGGATCGATTCGCTCGAGCAGGCGTTCGCACTGGACCCGCGCAATTCGTCGCTGGCGTTCGAAACCGGCTCGACCTACATGATGACCAGCCGCTACGCGGATGCCGAACGCTGGTTGCGGCGCGCGTTGGCCATCGACCCCGAGAACCGCAACGCGCAGGTGTATCTGTCCAACAGCATCCTGCTGTCGACCGGAGACATTCCCGCCGCGTTGGCGGCGGCGCAGGGCGATGACCCGGCCTTGCAACTGCAGCGCGCGGGGCTGCTGATGTACCAGCGCAAATACGCGGATTCGCTGGCGCTGCTGGATGCCATTCCGGACACGCCCGACAATTTTTCGGGATCGACGCTCGGCTCCATCTCGCCCAAGGCGCTGCAGCAGGCGGAGCTGCGCCGCCTGATGGGCGATGCGGCCGCGGGACCCGCGCTGTACGCCAAGATCCTTCCGACGATACGGGAGCAACTCGCGCAACAACAGGGTATCAACCAGGCGTTCACGTGGCAGACCCTGGCCACCGCGGAACTCAGGCTGGGACATGGCGAGCAGGCGCTGGATGCGGCACGCAAGGCCGAGGCGATCGTGAACCAGACCCGCGACTTCGTATACGGCCCCGGCTTGCTGCAGCAGAACGCGGCGCTGTACGCGGACGCCGGTCGCCCCGACCTCGCCGTGCCGCCGCTTGCCAAGGCGCTCGCTTCGCCGGGCGTCGGAATGTTCTACTCGCCCGTGCTGCTCTGGATCGATCCGGCGTGGGATCCCATCCGCAAGGACCCGGGATTCCAGGCGTTGTTGAAGCAGTACGAGAAATACAAGCCCGGCATCACTTACGAACTCGCGTCGCGAACCCGGCCTGCATCGAGCCGCTAGCCGCGCGGCCTCAGGTTTCCCGCAGATAGGTGTATCCGGTGAGTCCGGCCTCCAGCGCGGCCTCCATGCGCTGCGCCGCCGCACCCTCGATGCCCGCGGCGGCGATCCTTTCGCCGTAGACGGCGCGCAGATCGTCGAGCCTGTACCCCACGTAGTCGAGCAGCATGTCGGCGGAATCGCCCCGGCGCGCACCATCGAGGGCGAAGCCATCGCCATCGATGCGGACGTTCACGGCGTCGGTGTCGCCGAACAGGTTGTGGATGTCACCCAGCGTTTCCTGGTATGCGCCGACCAGGAAGATCCCGAGCCGGTAGGACTCGCCTTCGCGCAGTTCGTGCAACGGCAGGCTGACGTCGAGGCCGCCCGATTCCACGTACACGTCGATGCGCCCGTCGGAATCGCAGGTGAGGTCCGCCAGCGCGCCGCGCCGGGTCGGCCGTTCGCCCAGCCGCGCCAGCGGCATGATCGGGAAAACCTGGTCGATCGCCCACACGTCGGGGACCGATTCGAACACCGAGAAATTGCAGAAATACTTGTCCACGAGCTTCATGTCGAGGACGTCCGCGATTTCCCGGTGGGAGCGTTCCTCGGGCTTCAGGCGCTTGCGCACCCCCAACGCCACCGCGTGGTACAGCTCATCGAGTCTCGCGCGCTGCGCGAGGTCGAGCTGGCCCTGTGAATACAGCAGGTGTCCCTCATTCAAGTACTGCTGCGCGTCCTGCCACAGCTCGCGCACGGGACGCTCGCCGAGCGCGGCCAGGGCCTCGCGCAGGCTGCGCAGCACCCCTGGCTCGTTTTCGGCCGCGGGCGGCACCTCGCCCTGTGGCGCACGTTCGACCTCGCTGACGTTGACCACCAGCACCGCGTGGTGTGCGGTCATCGCGCGACCGGATTCGGTCAGCACGTGGGGCGGATCGAGTTGCAGGTCCGCGCAGGCCGCGGCGAGCGGCGCCACGATCGCATCCGCGTACTGGTCGAGGTCGTAGTTGATCGAGCATTCGCCCCGAGATCGCGTGCCTTCATAGTCGACGCCGAGTCCGCCGCCCACGTCGACGTGGTCCAGCGGCAGCCCCGCGGCGCGCAGCTCGGCGAAATGCCGCACCGCCTCGCGCATGCCGGCGCCGATGTCGCGCAGGTTCGAAATCTGCGAGCCCATGTGGAAGTGCAGCAGGCGCATCGCGTGCGTCAGCCCGGCCTCCCGCAGCCGCGCCACCAGCGCGAGCAGTTGCGCGGGGGTGAGCCCGAACTTGCTCTTGTCGCCGCCGGTGTTCTGCCATTTGCCGGCGCCGATCGAAGCCAGCCGCACCCGCACGCCGAGCTTCGGCTCGACGCCGAGCTCGCGCGACTCGTGCACCACGTGCTCGAACTCGGACGGCTTCTCGATCACGATCACCACGTCGATGCCGAGCTTCCTGCCGATCAACGCGAGGCGGATGTAGTCGGCATCCTTGTACCCGTTGCAAACCACCAGCGAACCGGGCGCGGCGAGCCCCAGCACCGCCAGCAGCTCGGGCTTGGAACCGGCCTCCAGCCCGAAGCCGGTGCCGTCCGAGCGCGACGACGCCGGCGCATGCGCCAGGACCTCAGCCACCGCGCGCTGCTGGTTGACCTTGATCGGGTACAGCGCGGTATAGCCCCCCGCGTAGCTGCGCGCGCGCATCGCGGCGGCGAATGCCGCGCGCAGCTTCTCGCGACGGTCGGCGAGGATGTCCGGAAAGCGCAGCAGCAACGGCAGCCGCAGGCCCATCCCGCGCGCACGCGCGACGGCGTCCTCCAGCGCGATCGCGGGGCCGTGCGCGCCGCACGGGCGCATCACGGTGCGACCGTCGCCATCGATGTCCACGTAACCATCGCTCCAGTGCGCGACGGAATACGTCTCGCGGGCGTCGTCGAGGGTCCATGCTTGCGACATCGGCGTTCCGGAAGCCAGGCGAAACGCGAATTGTAACGTCGCGTGGCGGGGCGGACGTTACAATCGGGGCATCGCCACCGGGGTTCGCCGCATGCCGCCATCCAACTGGTTCACCGAGCAGCACGAGGCTTCCGGCTCGTCGATCGGCTACCGCACCCACGCCAAGCTCCACGAGGAGCAGACGCCGTTCCAGCACATCGAAATCTGGAGCACCACGGACTGGGGCAACCTGATGGTGATCGACGGCTGCATCATGCTCACCTCGCGAGACAATTTCCTGTACCACGAAATGATGACCCACCCCGCGTTGTTCACCCACGCCGCGCCGCGCGACGTGGTGATCATCGGCGGCGGCGATTGCGGCACGCTGCGCGAAGTTCTGCGCCACGGCGGCGTGCAAAGCGCGGTGCAAGTCGAAATCGACGAGCGCGTCACCCGCCTCGCCGAGGAATATTTCCCCGAATTGTGCGAATCGAACGGCGACCCGCGCGCGCAGTTGCTGTTCGACGACGGCATCCGGTACATGGCCGATTGCGCGCCCGGTTCGCTGGATCTCGTGATCGTGGACTCGACCGATCCGGTCGGCCCGGCCGAGGGGCTGTTCAACGCGAAGTTCTACGAGAGCTGCTTCCGGGCATTGCGCGAAGGCGGCATCCTGGTGCAGCAGTCGGAGTCGCCGATGGTGCTGCTCGATTTGATCCGGTCGATCCACGCGGCGACGCGCGGAGTCGGTTTTTCCGACGTGCGCACGCTGCCGTTTCCGCAACCGTGCTACCCGACCGGCTGGTGGAGTTGCACGATGGCGCGCAAGGGCGGCGCGTTCGACGGGTTCCGCGAACGTGACGCCGCCAACAAGTCTTTCCCCACCCGTTACTACAACGCCGACATCCATCGCGCGGCGCTGGCCCAACCGGAGTTCATGCGCCAAGCGCTTGCGGGGTAATTGTCCTTTCGTTGTCAGGGGAGCGGGATGCACGGTATCCGGTTCGACGTATCGAGTTGGTTGCCGCTGCCGGCGGCCGCATCGGCCGTGCAGCTGCATCCGGGATCTCGACAGCACCGCACGCCGGCGCGACGCCGGCTACGACCAGCACCACCGACATGCATGCGGCCGGCGCGGACACTTCGTCCGGGGTACGCTGAAATGGGTAAAGAAACTCCAAACTCGAGTTCGATGGCGATCCCGCGCTTGCGAACACGGTGCAGAATGCCACCCGCGTGCAGCCCAACGAGATAGCCATGATCGCAACCGTGTTGAAGGCACGCGGCGTTCCACTCGAGCCACCCCCCAGCCGGGAGCCTCCCGGCGCGGCCCCCTCCGGCAAGTAGGCATTCATCCGTCAGTAGTTACCTTCGACCGTTGCCGATACCGGATCGACCCAATGCGCCAAGCCGCCATCGTCGTCCTCTCACTCGCTTTGGCATCCATCGCGAGCGCCGCTTTCGCGGCATCGCCGCAGACTGCGGTGCAAGCTGCCACGAGCACGGCCATGCCCGACGCCTCAGCGCCGGAAGCGCCGGCGAGCGTGCCGGCCACCGCAGCCTCGTCCGGACCCGCATCCGACCTTCCACCCGCGGACCAGAAGCGGGTCGCGGCAATCCAGCAATACCAGCACGACCTGGTGACCGTGGTGGCGTTGCGGGCGGAACCGGATTACCTGCTGGGCGCCGCGATCCTCGCACGTCCATTCGGCGACTCGTCGGCGGGCCTCGACTTCGACAGCTTGAGCACGCGCGCCGCCGCCGCACCCGGCGCTGGGGCGGCCGAGCATTGGGTACGCCTCGTGGCGTGCAAGGGCGAAGAGGACTGCCCGAACCGCGGCGCACTCGCCTGGCTCGAAAAGCATGCGGCCGACAACGCCGCGGTATGGGTCGTGGCCATGGACGCCGCCGCCCTGAAGGACGATCCCAAGGCGGAACACGCGGCGCTTGTGAAAGCCGCCGCCGCCGGGGTCTACGACGACTACTACGGCAAGGCGCTCGCCGGCACCGCGATGGCCGTTGCCGTGTTGCCGCCGCTCCCGGACACGATGGCCGGCGCGCACGATGGCCAACCGGACAATCCGGAGGGCGTGCGGGTACTGGTCAGCGTCAACGCGACGCAGGCATCGCCGCGGCCCGACCTCGGGCCAGTGGTCAAGTCGTGCGAACCGGATGCCGTCGGCAAGCACAAGGACACCAGGCAAGCGTGCCTCAAGCTCGCGCACACCCTGCAATGGGGTTCGAGCCCGGTCGCGCGTGCAGCGGGCCTGCACATCCAGGCGCAACTCGAAACGGGCGCCGACACCGCAAACCAACAGTCGACCCGCGATCTCGCCTGGCAAGTCCACCAGTATTCCGCGCTGCTGCAACGCTCGCTCACCGAGCCGACGCAGGCATCGCGGTGGCTCGCCACGGCGCGCAACGGTGGGACCGAGCTCAGCCTGATCCTGGCGACCCTGCGGGCCAACAAGGTTCCGCTCAACGCTCCCTCGGACCAGGCGGCCGCGCCGGCGTCCGGCGGCAGCGCGGACCCGTGAGCGGAGCCTGCCATGCGTGAACTGTTGCTGCTGCGTCACGCCGAGGCGATGTCGGCCGGTCCTGATGGCCGGGACATCGAGCGCCCCTTGAGCCTGCGCGGTGAACGGCAGGCGCGGGCGGTGGGCGAGTGGCTCGCGGACCAGCCTTCGCCGGATGCGGTGCTGTGTTCGGCGGCGCGGCGCGCGCAGATGACCTGCGACGAGCTGTCGCGATTCGCGCGGATACCGTCTGCACGGCTGCTGCCGGACATCTACCGGGCCAGCCCCGGCGAGTTGTTGTCGCTGGTCGAAGCGCACGCACCACAGGCACGCCGCGCCATGATCGTCGGCCACAATCCCGGCCTGGAGCAGTTGCTGGCGCTGCTGACGGAGGGCCGTTCCGATGCCGCCCGCGGATTGACGCCCGCGACACTGGCGTGGATCGCGTTCGACGAAGACGCGCTCGAACCTGGGCGGGGGCGGTTGCACGCGCTCTGGACGCCGTGAAAGCCGGGCTCGCGCTGGCGCTGCTGTTGCTCCCGGCGTACGCGCTGGCCACGCTCCCGCCGCCGATGCGGACCTGGCCGATCGACCCCGATGGATCGGAAGTGCAGTTCAGCGTGCGCAAGCTCTGGTTCGCGCACGAACGCGGCACGTTCCCGCAACTCCACGGCACGCTGCGCCGCATCGGTTCCGGCGCCGCGGAAGACGTGCTGGAAGTCGATGCGACCGTGGTCGCGGCCGATTTGCAAATGGATGACCCCGAGCATCGCGTGCGCGCACTCGGCCCCGATTTCTTCGACGCTGCGCGTTTCCCGTGGATTCGCTTCGAATCCGAACCGTTTGCGCAGGACGAACTCGCGAACGGCGGACCGGTCCACGGGTTGCTGACCCTGCACGGCGTGCGCCGCCCGGTGACGCTGGCCCTGCAAGCCTCCAAGTGTCCCGCCCAACCGCTCGCCTGCACGATCCGCGTGCGGGGAACGATTCTGCGCGCGAACTTCGGGATGCAGGCCTTGCGCGGCGTGCTCGCGAACCGGGTCGAACTGGATTTGAGGATCATGGTGGGCGCGGGAAACTGACGCACCACGTACTATTCCCGCGATGAATCGACGTTTCCGAACCAGGCTCGGAGTCTGCTTGTGCGTGTTCACGCTGGCGCTTGCCGCGTGCGCGCCGTTGTCGCCGCGCCGGATCCAGCGCGCCGACCGGATCGTGGCGATGTCGGTCGATCACCGCGTCGACTGCCCACGGACCGACCACTGCGCCGACCCCTCGCCGTTCCTCGAACAGGCCGACACCGCGATCGCGGCCTCGACCCGCGGGCACCCCCGCAACTTCGTGACGCTGCTGAACATCGGCCAGAACGCGTTGGTGGCCCGCCTCAACCTGATCCGCGCGGCCCACAAGTCGATCGACATCCAGACCTACATCTGGGTGGACGACGACGCCGGCCTGCTGGTGCTGGACGAACTGGTCAAGGCCGCGCGCCGGGGCGTGGTGGTCCGCGTCCTCGCCGACCAGCTCGGATCTTTCAACAAGCCCGAACTGCTGTCGCAGCTCGCGCGCGCCAGCAGCAACCTGCACATCGAGCTCTACAACCCGACCTTCGACAGCGCCCACAGCAATTTCGTCGAATACACCGCGAGCGCCCTGTGCTGCTTCCACAAGTTCAACCAGAGGATGCACAACAAGCTGTTCCTGGTCGACGGCAAGGTGGGCATCGCGGGCGGCCGCAATTACGAGGACAAGTATTACGACTGGGATTCGCAAATGGATTTTCTCGACCGCGACGTGCTCGTCGCGGGCCCGGCCGGGCGGCAAATGGAAAAGAGCTTCGATATCTTCTGGCACAACGACCGTTCCGTTCCCCTGACGCACCTGAAGGACGTCAATGCCGAGATCCTGAAGCACCCCTTCGATGCCAGGCCCTGGACCGAGCCGCGCTTCGGCGACCCGCAGCGCGTCGCGAAGGTGCGCGCACAGGCAGGGGACGCCGACTGGCTGAAGGCCAACCTCCTCGACCACAGCCTCGAAGTGGGTCTGGCCGATTACTTCTACGACCTGCCGTCCAAGGACGAGGCGGTGCACGGCCCGGATTCGCGCGAACTGACCCGGGACCTGATGGCGATGCTCTCGGGGGCCCAGCACGAAATCGTGCTGCAAACCCCGTATCTGGTCCTGACCGACCGCGCGGGCAAGATCTTCAAGGCGCTGCAGAAGAAAAAGCCCCCGGTGGACGTGATCGTGTCGACCAATTCGCTGGCCTCGACCGACGCGCTGGCGGTCTACGCGCTTTCGTACAAGCACCACAAGAAATTCCTCGTGGACTTCGGCTTCCGCATCCACGAACTGATGCCGCACCCGGCCGACGGACCGGAGATGCTCGCCGACTACAACCGCTTGTCGGGCATCGGCTCGGACGTGCCCACGCATCGCTGGGGCCGCGCGCCGATCGAGGCCGGCCACGCCGGCCCGCGCATCAGCCTGCACGCCAAGTCGCTGGTCGTGGATGGCGCGATCGCGATGGTCGGCTCGCACAACTTCGACCCGCGCTCGGACAACTACAACACCGAGTCGGGCGTGATCATCGACGACCGGGCATTCGCGCAGCAGGTGCGCGGGTCGATCATGCGCGATGCCGCGCCGCGCAACGCGTGGCTGGTCGCCCCCCGCCACCCGATCCCGATCATCGGCGACGTCAGCCGTGCGATCGGTGATGTTTCGCGCGCCCTGCCGATCTTCGACATCTGGCCATGGGGATACGCCACCGATTACCAGTTGAAGCCGGGCGGCACGCCGGTACCGCCGACCGATCCCAAGTTCCTCGACAACTGGAAGCCGGTCGGCGATTTTCCAGAGGTCAACCTTTCGCTGACCGCGATCATCACGCGCTTCATCACCGCGTTCGGCGCCGGCATGCAGGGGATACTCTAGTTTGCGTTCGTCCGGAACGCCGCTCGCGTGGGCGCCGTGGATCCGCGCAGGTCGCAGCCACTTTGGAGACCAGAACGGCCATCCGTGGCCCGACTTTGCACAAAAGCCGCTACGCCTCTGGCCCATCATTGACGGGCCAGAGGGCTGTCGCTACGCTGGCGCATTCAGCCGCCCGACATCGAGGACACCCGCCATGCCAATGGACATCAACATCCACTTGAGCGATGACGATCTCCAGTACTTCATCAAGGGCATGCACGACGTGGAGGCGAGCGTCAGGGAAACCCCACACGACGAGATCATCGCCGCCGCGCAGGACCTGCTCGAGAGCACCCGCGGCGCGAGCGTCCCGCCGTTCATCGCCGAGCGGCTCGGAAGCGTCGAGTCCCTGATCTCCATGGCCAGGGACGTGGGCTTCGGCCTGCCCGAAGCCGATTGCCAACGGGTGCTGGCGGCGCTCGCCTACCTTGCCGATCCGAAGGACGCAATTCCCGACGCGGTTCCGGTGCTCGGCTTCCTCGACGACGCGATCATGATCGAGCTGTGCCGCCAGGACCTGCGCTTCGAAATCGAGGCCTACGACGACTTCTGCGCGTGGCGCGCCGACGAAGCACGCGCCCGCGGCATCGATCCGGAAAAGCTGATGGCGCAACGGGCCGACTGGGCCGACGCGCGCGCCGCCGAGGCGATCACGCTGATGCACCGGCGCCGCCGCGATTCCTATGCCAGCGGCGCGTGGCGACCGACCTTGTTCAAGGTCGGCTGAGGCGTACTTGTGCGATCGTCCATGATCGCCCCGTCACGGAATCTCCTGCTGCATCTGGCGTTTCTGTGCCAATGCAGACCAGAACGGCCGTCCATGGCCTGACTTTTCACAAAAGCGGCTTCGCCTCGGCGTTCCGGATTGCAGCGCCCGAGAACTCATGGACGCTCCAGGATCGCGACGACCCCCATCCCGCCCGCGGTGCAGATCGAGATCAGCCCGCGTCCCGAGCCTTTTTGCGCCAGCAGCTTGGCCAGCGTCGCAACGATCCGCGCGCCGGTGGCGGCAAACGGATGGCCGGTCGCGAGGCTCGATCCGTGGACGTTGATCTTGGCCGGATCGATCGATCCCAGCGGCGCATCCAGCCCCAGTCGGGTCTTGCAGTAATCGGCCGACTCCCACGCACGCAACTGGCACAGCACCTGTGCCGCGAAGGCTTCGTGGATTTCGTAGAAGTCGAAGTCCTGCAGCTTCAGGCAGGCGCGTTCGAGCATGCGCGGCACCGCGATGGTCGGCGCCATCAGGAGCCCCTCGCCGTGGACGTAATCGACGCCCGCGACTTCGGCATCGGTGAGGTACGCCAGCACCGGCAGGTTGCGTTCCCGGGCCCAGTCCTCGCTGGCGAGAAGCGCCGCCGCCGCACCATCGGAGAGCGCCGAGGAATTGCCCGCGGTCAACGTGCCCTTGCCTGACCGCCGGTCGAAGGCGGGCTTCAGCGCGGCGAGCTTTTCCAGGGTCGAGTCCGCGCGCAGCAGGTTGTCGCGCGCGACGCCGCGGAACGGAACCACCAGGTCATCGAAGAAGCCGGCGTCGTACGCGGCCGCGAGCTTGCGGTGGCTTTCCAGCGCCCACCGGTCCTGCTCCGCGCGGCCGATCTTCCACTCGCGCGCCATCTTCTCGCAATGCTCGCCCATCGAAAGGCCTGTGCGCGGCTCGACCACCCCCGGCACCTGCGGTTTCAGTTCGCGGAAATGGAAGTCATGGGTCGCGGCGCGCAGCTTCTGTCCGAATGTCCTTGCACGATTGAAGTCCAGCAGTCGTTGCTGGAGCCGGTTCGAATAGGTGAGCGGCACCTGGCTGGTGGTGTCGGAGCCGCCGCCGATGCCGGCCTCGATCTGGCCCGTCGCGATTTTCTGCGCGACGAGGATCGCGTTGTCGAGCGAGGTGCCGCAGGCACGCGCGGTCGTGAATCCCGGTGTGGTCATCGCCAGTCCGGACGATTGCACTGCCTCGCGCGCGAGGTTCCAGTCGGCCGGATGATTCATCACCGCGCCGAAAGCGACCTCGCCGAGTTCCACGCCATGCAGCCCGAATTTCTCGACCAGCGCCCCCAGCACTTCCACCGACATCCCGAAATTGCCGAGGTCGGCGTAAGCCGTGTCGCGCTTGCAGAACGGAATGCGCACGCCGCCCAGCACGGCGACGCGGCGGGTTTGGGCGATCATGACGTGTACTCCTCGCGGCTCACGCGCTTGATTGTAGGAGCGCGCCACGCGCGCGGCCGGCCAGATCGCGGGCAAAAGCAAAAGACGGCGCCGCGCGCCGGCCGCTCCTATAGGAATTCGATGAATCCGCGCCGGAGCATCCGGTACGGTTCTTCTTCCATCCCCAGCGACAGATAGGTCTGCCGAGCACGCGCGTTGTCGCGCTCGACGTAGAGCCGCAATCCGACCGCGCCGGCCGCGCGCGCGCGGCGCTCCACCTCGGCATAAAGCGCGCGGAACACCCCGGACCGCCGCGCGGCCGGCACCACGTACACGCTCTGGAACCACCACCAGTCGCCGTTGCGCCAGTCGCTCCATTCATACGTGACGAGCAGGCATCCCGCCACTTCACCGTCGCGCTCGGCGACCAGGTAGAACCCGCGGCACGGATCGTCGAACACCGCCCGCGTGCCGCGCGTCAGCGTGTCGCGAACGAGCGCCTTGTGCTCGGTCTCGAGCGCCATCGCGGCATTGCACTCGACGAGGAATGGAATGTCGGCGGTGGTGGCGGCGCGGATGGTGAGCGGCGTGGGCATGCAGCGAGCAGGGAGTAGCGAGCAGGGAGTAGCGAGCAAAAGCGTAGCAACCCGGCGCGCCTGCGCAAGCGAGTGCTGCCGCTTCGGGTCGAAGTGTGCGGATCCTTGGCGTGGTGGATCAGCTCCTCCGGTCCCTGGTCCCCGGTCCCCGGTCCCGGCTTCCGCGCGAGCTGCCCAACTTGCGGGTCAACGTGTTCCGACCCAGTCCCAGTGCCTTGGCGGCGTTCTGGCGGTGGCCGCCGTGGGCGGCCAGCGCGGCGTCGAACAACACGCGGTCGAGATGCTCGCGGGCACGCACGTGCAGGTCGCTGGCACCGGCGGCCAGTTCGGCATCGGCCCATGCCCGCAAGGCCGCCTCCCACGGCAATTCCGACTGCGGCGGCAGCGGGCCGGCGCGTGAACCGGCATCTTCGAGGTCTTCGCGCCGGATGCTGGCGCCCGGCGCGACCACCGCCAGGCGCCGGCACAGGTTTTCCAATTGCCGCACGTTGCCCGGGAAGTCCGACCTGGACAGTGCCTGCAACGCGGGGGGCGTGAACTGCTTTTCCGGCAGCTTCAGTTCGGCCGTCGCAGCCATCAGGAATTGCCTCGCCAGCAGCGGGATGTCCGCCCGTCGCTCGCGCAGCGCCGGCAAGTGGATGCGCACCACGTCCAGCCGGTGCATCAGGTCGGCGCGGAACTCGCCACGCCGGACCCTGGCGTCCAGGTCCTGGTGCGTCGCGGCCAGCACCCGCACGTCGCTCCTGATCAGTTCGCGGCCCCCGACGCGGTAGAACTCGCCGCCCGCCAGCACCCGCAGCAAGCGGGTCTGCAAGGCCAGCGGCATGTCACCGATTTCATCGAGGAACAGCGTGCCGCCTTCGGCCTGCTCGAAACGTCCCGCGGCGCGGCGCTGCGCGCCGGTGAATGCACCGGCTTCATGGCCGAACAATTCGGACTCCAGCAACTCCGCCGGAATGGCGGCGGTGTTGAGTGCGACAAACGGCTTCGACCGGCGCGCGCTTTCCTCGTGCAAGGCACGCGCCACCAGTTCCTTGCCGGTGCCGGTTTCGCCGGTGATCAACACGTTGAGATCGCTGGACGCGACGCGCCCGACCAACCGGAACACCTCGCGCATCGGCGCGCTTTCGCCGAGCAGCGCGTGCCGCGGCTGGCCGGTCCGTGTTGCGGTTTCCGGCCGCGCAGATGCGGTCAAGGCGCGCTGCACGGTCGCCTGTGCATGGGTGATGTCGAATGGCTTCGGCAGGTAGTCCGTCGCGCCATCGCGATAGGCCGCCGCGGTGGTCGCGACGTCGGTAAAGGCGCTCATCACGACCACCGGCAGCTCCGGATGGGCGGCCTTCACCTCGCGCAGCAATGCGAGGCCGCCGGTGCCCGGCAGGCGCACGTCGCAGACGAGGAGGTCCGGCGTTGCCTGTCGCATCGCCCGCCGTGCGGCTTCGGCATCGGCAAATTCTTTGACCACGTGGCCAGCGTCGCGAAGCGCCATCGCCAGGACGAAGCGCACCGCGCGATCGTCGTCCACGACGTGGATCGTGCTCATTCGAGTTCTCCCATGCGCGGATGGCGCGGCAACAACAGCACGAAACAGGCTCCGCTCGGGCGTGGTCGCAAGGCCAGCTCCCCGCCATGCTCACGTGCGATCTCACGCGCAAGCGCCAGGCCCAGGCCAGTGCCGTCGGGACGGCCCGAAACCATCGGCTCGAACAACGTCGTCGCGATCGCGTCCGGGACACCGTCGCCATCGTCCTCGACCTCGATCCTGAGCGCTGGCACGTGCTGTCCATGTGCGTCGCGCCAGCCCGCCTCGGCGCGGCTGCGCAGGACGATCCGGCCGGCGTTGGCCTCGACCGCGTTGCGCACCAGGTTCAGGATGGCCTGCAGCAGGCGGTCGGCATCGCCGTGCCAGGCGGGCAGGCTCGGATCGTAGTCGCGCACAACCGCCACGCCGATGGATTCTGCCTCCAGCAATTCGGCGGCGCGTTCCAGCATGGCGTGTACGTTGACGGCGCGGATGGCCATGGCGTTGCGGCCGCCCAGCAGGCGCTCCGACAGCTTTGCCAGCCTCACGGCCTCGGCGTGGATCAACAGGGCGAGTTCGCGTTGCCCGGACTCGCCCGCGCGTTGCTCCAGCAACTGCGCGGCACCCGAAATCGCGGCGAGCGGATTGCGGATTTCATGCGCGAACCCGCGCAAGGATTCCGAG
This sequence comes from Rhodanobacteraceae bacterium, assembly GCA_035701405.1. Lineage (GTDB taxonomy): Bacteria > Pseudomonadota > Gammaproteobacteria > Xanthomonadales > Rhodanobacteraceae > 66-474. Next base: position 4,023 of record DASSNH010000298.1, on the reverse strand, counting down.
ACCCGGCTGGTGCCCATGTCGGGCGCCGCCGGGTGCACCTCGACCCAAACGGCCTCGTCGCTCGCCGTGAAGGTGAAATCCAGCCGAGCCTCCCGCCCCGGCGTCGCGCACACCGCGATGTCGTGCAATGCCAACGCCGTGCTCCCGGCACGCGCCTGCAACGCTCGTTCGTGCAGCCGCTCACCATGGGGTTTGAGCGTCGCGAGGGTCTGCCCGAGAAGCCGCGACAGGCCGACCCCCGTCTGTTCGGCGAATGCGGGATTGACGTATGCCATGCGGCCACCGCCATCCAGCCGCGCGATCCCTGTGGCGAGTTGCTCCATCAGGATTGTGTCTGACGTGGTGCACGGCATTGCACCAATCTAGTGCAATCCGGTGCGGCCGGCAATCATCGAGCCACGCGGAACGTCAGATTGAACCGTCGCGGGCCGGTCAGCGGGTGCTCCCCCGCATTGACCGGGAGTACGCCGTGGTAGCGCATGCGGGATGCGCCGCCCCAGACCACCACGTCGCCATGTGCCAGGGGTACGCGCCGCCGGGGTTCATTCCGCTTCAGTCCGCCGAACAGGAAGATGGCCGGCACTCCCAGCGATACCGACACGATCGGCGCGTGCCGATCGTGCTCGTCCCGGTCCTGGTGCAGCGTCAGCCGGGTTCCGACTTCGTAGCGATTGACCAGGCACACGTCCGGCGCATAGTCGCTGAAACCGGCTTCGTGCGCCGCCCCGCGCGCGAGCTCCGCGAACAGTGCCGGCATCGCCGGCCAGGGTTGGCCGGTTTCGGGATCCCGCTCGACATAGCGGTAGCCGCGCCGGTCGCTGTACCAGCCCACCGCCCCGCAATTGGTCATCGCCACCGACATCGTCTTGCCGCCGGGCGTCACCAGGTGCCGGAACGGCGAATGCGCCGCGATGCGCTGGATGTCCGCGAGCAAGCTTTCGGCACGCCCTGCCGCAAGCCCGCGCAGCACCCATGCTTCGGCCGCGAGTTCCTCTCGTTCGGGGGCGGGTGGCATGTCGAACAGGGCGAGGGACGTGTTGGGCGTCACCCGGAAAGGATAACCAAGTCGACGATCCCGTGCGTCAGGCGGACGCGCCTCTGGCGCGTCGCCCGGGCACACCGGATGGCCCGGATCTTGACGAAAAGATACCTTCCTAAAGAATTGACAACTCCCTCAAGCACGACCACGGCAGCGCCGATAAGCCACGTGACGTTTGCACGCCTGCCGACGGATTCCCTTCGGACCGCCGGTTATTCGCAGGCGAGTTCGCGAACGCTTCTATGAGGCTGCTTTGTCCAACGAACGCCATGGCGTCCGCGACCCGATCCGGGGTTTGGTGTGCCTGCTGGCGGTTTCGGCATGCCTGCTGCTGTGGCACCACTATGGCATGAACCGGTCGCTGCGATTGACCGCTGCCGATCACTACGCGGTCTGGCCGTACGACGATCGCGACATGGGCGGCAAAAGCGTCGCTCACGTCACGAAGACACGGTCTTTCATCGGGCTGCATTGCAAGTTGAGCGCCGAATACGCCGCGCCCTATTGCGGTTTCAGTATTTCCCTGACGGAAGGCGTACATGGCGTCGATCTCTCTCGCTTCGACACGATTGCGCTGGACATCGACACACCGGGAATGGACAGGCTGCCCGTGCGGGTGTACGTGCGCAACTTCGATCCACGTTATGCCCGCAAGGGCGACCCCGCCTCACTGAAGGTCAACCAGATGCAGTACGTTCCGCAGCGGGAGGCGCATCCCTTCGTCCTGCCGCTGAAAATTTTCCAGGTCGCGCAGTGGTGGATCGCCAGCCACAACATCGCCCCGGAAGAATCGATGCCCGACCTGCACAACATTACCGTGGTCGAAGTGGCGACGGGCGATTTCACGCTGGCCGGAGACTACACGGTCCGCGTCAAGTCCATCTCGTTCCACGGGAAGTGGATTTCGACCCTGCAGTTGCTGTCGGCGATCCTGGCCCTGTGGGTCGTTGCCGCATTGCTGTTCGTGGCCGACAGCACCATCCGTTCGCACAGGGCGATGCGGGCCATCCAGCAGGAGAATCGGGAACTAGAGAATCTCAATGCCGCGCTCGAGCTGCAGCGACAGGAGCTGGAAACCGCGGCTACGCACGACGACCTCACCGGCGTGTACAACCGCGTCGGCCTGCGCAGCAGCCTGTATCGGCTGGTACTGCGGGCGCGCGACAACGAGGGCGCGTTGTCGATCATTTTCCTGGATGTCGATCATTTCAAGGCCATCAACGATCGCTACGGACATCTTGCCGGCGACGAACTGCTGGCCGAATTGGCTGCATTCCTGAAAGGGCATACGCGCGACGGCGATTGCCTGTGCCGCTGGGGTGGCGAGGAGTTCGTGCTGCTGTGCGCCGATGCGCAGTTGCAAGTGGCCTGCCGCCTCGCCGAGAAACTCCGGCTCTTGATCAGCGACCATGCCTGGTCGAACGGTGTCGCCCTGCGCTGCAGCTTCGGTGTGGCGCAGATGGAGCGGGACGAGGACATCGGCAAGGTTTTCCGGCGCGCCGATGCGGCGCTGTACCGCGCCAAGCAGCATGGGAGGAACCGTGTCGTGTGCAGCGCGGGTACCGGTCCCATGGGACAGGACCAGGCGGCCTGAGCAGCGTCCAGATGGAACGCCGGACCACGCCGTTTACAGCATGAGCTGCCAGTACGCGACATCGATCCAGCGGCCGAACTTGCAGCCATTCTCCCGGAAGTGCGCGACTTGCGTGAAGCCGAATTTTTCATGCAGCGCGATGCTGGCGGGATTCGGCAGCGCCGCGCCGCCGATCACGCAGTGGATGCCCCGCGCGCGGAGGTCGCCGAGAAGGTGTTCATACAACGCCGAGCCGAATCCGCGGCCAAGATGCGCGGGCGCGACATAGATCGAGCTCTCCGCAGCGAAACGGTATCCGGTGCGCGACTTCCAGGGCGAAGCGTACGCATACCCGGCGACCCCGCCGGCGTGCTCGAGCACCAGCCACGGCAGCCTCTCGAGTACGCCATCGATGCGCGCACGCATTTCGTGGGCGGCAACCGGCTGCTCCTCGAACGTCACGACGGTGTCGGTGACGTAGTGGTTGTAGATCGTGCAGATCGCGGGCGCATCCGCGATTGATGCGGTTCGAATCACGCGGAATCCCACTCGCCGCTCCACAAGCGCCACGCGCTCGGCCTGCGGCCCCGCCTCCCGCAGGAGCGGGGCCGAAACATCTCAGATGCTGTAGTACATCTGGTATTCGAGCGGGTGCGTCGAAGCGCGATACGCGGTGACTTCCTTCATCTTCAGCGCGATGTAGGCATCGATGAAGTCGTCGCTCATCACCCCGCCCGCCTTCAGGAATTCGCGGTCGCGGTCCAGCGCCTCCAACGCCGTGTCGAGGGCGGAACACACCTGCGGGATGTTGCGTTCCTCCTCCGGCGGCAGGTCGTAGAGGTCCTTGTCCATGGGCGCCCCGGGGTCGATCTTGTTGAGGATGCCGTCTAGCCCGGCCATCATCAGCGCGGTGAAGGTGAGATAGCCCGAGTTCATCGGATCGGGGAAGCGGACCTCGATGCGGCGGCCCTTCGGGTTGGAGACGTACGGAATCCGGCACGACGCCGAGCGGTTGCGGGCGGAGTAGGCCAGCATCACCGGCGCCTCGAAGCCCGGCACCAGGCGCTTGTACGAATTGGTTGTGGAGTTCGCGAACGCGTTGATCGCCCGCGCGTGCCTGAAGATACCGCCGATGTACCACAATGCCGTCTGCGACAGCCCGCCGTAGAGTTCGCCAGCGAACAGGTTCTTGCCGTCGCGGCTCAGCGACTGGTGGACGTGCATGCCCGAACCGTTGTCGCCGACGACGGGCTTCGCCATGAAGGTGACCGTCTTGCCGTTGGCGTGGGCGACGTTGCGGATCACGTACTTCATGGTCTGCAGGTCGTCGGCCTTGTGCAGCAGCGTGTTGAAGCGCACGCCGATCTCGCACTGGCCGGCGTTGCCGACTTCGTGGTGGTGCACCTCGACG